>JACCRL010000220.1 GCA_013813605.1 Gemmatimonadaceae bacterium | reverse complement strand
TGATTTCTCACAGCGGTGGCTCAGTCGGCGGCACCGCCCTCCTGTTTATCTATCCAGAGGAACGGCTCGTGTTTTCGTTTCTGTTCAACAGCGATCAGCGGCAGCCACAACTTCGGCGCGCAATGAGCTTCTTCCTGCGCAAGCCAGCCTGAGAATTCATGGAAAGGGAAATCGCGCTCTTCACCAGAGTAGATAGCAGCTTGATCACCTCCACGAAGGAATCAATGAGAATCCTCGCGCCCGCCCTGCTGATGCTCGCCGCGTGCACACACATGCCAGCGCCTGTTTCGTCGCCCAGCGGCGCGACCGTACAGGACGCCGCAGTCCGGCCGGGTATCGAGGTCTTTCTCGCGGACGTTCCTGCGGCGCTAAGGGGCAAGCGCGTCGGCCTCATTACCAATCACACTGGAATCGACCGGTCGAGAAACACGGACATCGATCTCATCGCGCGGCACAAGGATTTGAAGCTCGTCGCCCTCCTCGCTCCGGAGCATGGCATCCGCGGCACCGTCGAAGCCGGAGAGACGATTCTCGACGAAAGAGATCCGAGGACGGGCGTTCCGATTCATTCGCTATACAAATCGGAGGATCGCGGCCCGACGCCGGAGATGCTGAAGGACGTGGACGTAATTGTCTATGACCTCCAGGAGGTTGGCGGCCGCACCTGGACTTACGTGTCGACGATGGCGCTGTCGATGCAGGCGGCGGTGAGAAAGGGAATTCCGTTCGTCGTCCTCGACCGGCCCAACCCCATCGGCGGAGAGATCGTCGAGGGCGCGCTGCTCGACCCGAAGTTCAAGTCATTCGTGGGGATGTATCCCATTCCGGCACGACACGGCATGACGGTCGGCGAGCTTGCCACGCTTTTCAATCAGAAGTACGGCATCGGCGCGGACCTCATCGTTGCGCGGGTGGAAAACTGGCGGCGCTCGCAGTGGCAGGACGAGACGGGCCTGCCGTGGGTGAACCCCTCGCCGAACCTCCGCTCCCTCGCCGCGCTGTCGAGCTATCCCGGGTCCGTTTACTTCGAAGGTACGACGCTCACCGAGGGCCGTGGTACGGACCGCCCCTTCGAGCAGATCGGCGCGCCATGGCTGAACGCGGGTGAAGTCGTGCGGGTGATGAACGACATGCGGCTGCCGGGAATCCGCTTCGATGCGATCACGATGCCGGTGTTGGCAACGGCCGCCAAACATAAGGGGCTGACGATTCCCGCAATTCGATTCGTCATCACTGACCGGCAGGCGTACCGGCCGGTCCGCACATCGCTGCTGCTCATCGACGAGATCCGCAGGCAACATCCGCGCGACTTTGCCTGGACGGGTACGATCGATCGCCTCACGGGCTCCGACAAGGTGAGGCTTGCAATCGAAGGAGGCCGGCTGCGGGCGCTTCTCGAGGATTGGGACCGCGAGGCGGCAATGTTCCGCGAGCAGAGCAGGCCATTCCTGCTCTATTGAGGATTGGACATGTGCAGAATAATGATGATGAGCGTGGCGCTGGCGTTCTCCGCTGCCTGCTTCGGCGGCGGTGTGACAGGAAGCTCCACCGTAACTGGGGAGTATGTCCTGCGCACGGTCAACGGCGCGCCGCTCCCCTACACTCTTCCCGGGACCGGCACCGTGAAGACGGAACTCCTCGATAACGTCATCACCCTGTACATGGGCCAGACGTTTTCCGAAGTGAGTCATTCGCGTACCACGGCAAATGGACAGGTGACGAATCAAACCAACAACGAGACGGGCAGCTGGGTCCCTTTAGGGAGCGCCGTCATAATGCGCGGGAACAATGGCGGTCCTGAGGTGGTCGCAAACTTCAACGCCAACACGATGACGATCGTGAGGCAGGGAATGACGTCGGTATTCACCAAGTAGTGGTGGAGGAGTTCATCATGCGGATTTCAGGCAGTGCTGTATTGTTTGCAGCCGCGGGAATGATCGGTTGTGCCGCACCGCACAAGGAGCTGGTTACTCATGCTTCGAGCGCGCCTCTCCCGCATTCGGACCTTACGATCGAACCGGGCGCCGCGCCGGCAATCGTCCAGGTGTACGAATACCGCCGCTCGCCTACGGTCACGATCCTCGCCTGGGCGCCCGAGGAAAGCGCATACGGACTGCGTGCATGGATCCGCCGCGACGGCTCCCTGGTAAGAGACCACCGCTTCTACGTGAGCACCTGGTACGACGGGGGCACGACTACATACATCGGCGGGTCGCATATCCGGCGCGGCTTCTTCGAGACTGTCGCACCGGCAGCACGACTGCTCGAGCCCACCGGACTTTTCCGCGACGCCCACTCCTGTCACGCCTGGCCCGAGTGCTCGCCCTACGCGACGCGTGGAGCACGCGTCCCCGACGCGATGCTGAGGGCAAATCGCGACAGTGTGTCCATTCGTCTCTACGGCCGCGGCGGTGCCGAGCTGATCGTCACCATCCGGCGCGACGTGATAGACCCGTACCTGAGGGCGGTCGACTCGGTAAGCGCCGCGCTCCGGAAGTCTTATTGAAGCCTTAACCGCTCCATGCGGGCGAGAAAGTCGCCCAGGGCGTGCAGATGGTCGATGTGATCGGGACCCGTGTTCCCCGCGAATCCGAGTATCGTCAGGCCGCCACGGCGGACCTCGCTGAGCTGCTGCATGCCGAGCGGGCCCCATGCGAGCACGGGGGTCCGCGCGAGGCCGAGTCCTGAGATAAGCCAGTCCGCCGTTTCCGTCGTGCTCGCGAACGTGCCGGGGAAAATCTCCGAGTGCGTGATCATCAGGCGAGTCTCGCCCGCTGCCGCGCGGCGCGCGTAACGCAGGAACGGAACGAGCTTCGCGGTGTCCAGCATCCCCCCCTCCGCCAGCACCGCGCGTTCCGGGATATAGCTCGTGTGCAGTCCGTCCAGCAGCAGCACCCCGTCAATCCCTTCCGCTGCGCGCTCATCGCTCAACAGCGCGCGCACACCGCCGTAGCCAGCGCTGAACGCGCTAACGAAAACGCGATCGATGCGTACCTTGCCGGCGGTGCGGGCGGCCGTCTCATCGCGCACGCGCCCGAGCAGTTTTCCCCATGCGGCTGAGTCCGACAGTGGCCGCTCGTACGCCGAGGATCCACCGCCGAGGTTGACGACGGCAACCACGTATTTCCCACCGGCGGATGCGACCGCCTGCATCGGCAGGTAGGATGCACCAAAGAGATGGACGAGCAACGTTCGCTCGTCAGGTGCGGCTACACCCAGGGACGGCCGCTCGGGAATGAAAACGGAAACGGACTTCGGCAGGATCGAGTCGATCGTGAACGTGATCCCGGGCGGTTGTCCCTGAGGTACGCGCTCGTGCCGGCGCACGCGCTCGACCATCGGTGATGGATTTTGCGCCCGCGGCGCGGGAGGCGGCGGCTCCGTTCCGGGGATTTGCGCCGCGCGACACCCCTCGGCACAGCCCCACGCAAGCAGCAGCGCGGACGCCCTGCGCACTGACATCCGCCATCGTCCAGACATTGAAGCCACGGCCGAAGTTGCTCCGCACGCCGTCGTACCCGCAAGTTTGCCAATGCTGGCGGGAAGGTTTGCGCAATCCATACCGGTCCACGGCGATGACCATTTCTGCGACCAGTGCGCGCGGTGTTTCATGCTGTACTTGTATACCGCAGATCTGGTGGCGCTGCGGGCTCACCTGATGGAGAATGGGATCACTGTCCCTCCGATACAAACTCCCGTTTACATGCCCAGCGGAGAAGTCACCATATCGGACCCTGATGGCTACCGTGTCTTCGTCGGCCATTGGGGAGACGGAGAGCACCAAGCCTGGCTCAGGCGGATCGGGGAACAGTGAAGGCAAGGCTCTTTCTCCTCTCTGTCGCTGCTGCCCACCTCGCGGCAGCCATGCCCCGCATTGGGTACGCACAGCACGAATCCGCACGGGAGGTTGCGGTCACCTTTGATGATTTGCCCGCGACGCACAATGATGTGGGGGAGATGCGCTCCATCAACTCCCGCCTGTTGAAAAGCCTCGAGCGGAATGGCGTGCGCGCGGTCGGTTTCGTCAACGAGGCCAAGCTGTTCGGGCGAGGCGGAGAAACAGCACGTACCGCGCTGCTCAGACAGTGGTTAAGCGCCGGCCACGAACTTGGCAATCACACGTACTCACACGTCGCCATCGATCGGGTTCCGTTCGAGGACTACAAGCGTGACCTGATCCGCGGAGAGGCTGTGACCGCCGGACTGCTTCGTGAGAAGAACATGCGGCTCAGATATTTTCGGCACACCCAGCTCCGCACGGGGCCGACGCCCGCGTACAAGAAGGCGTTGGACAATCTTCTAGCTGTGCGCGGGTACACCGTTGCCCCCGTCACGATCGATAACAACGATTACATCTTCGCCGACGTTTACGCGCGCGCCAAGGCGCGGGGCGACAGAGTGCAGATGGGTATGATCGCGGACGCTTACATCCCTTACATGGAGCAGGTGTTTGGTCATTTCGAGAAGCTGTCGCGGGATTTCCTCGGATACGAGGTGAAGCAGGTACTTCTTCTTCACGCGAATGTGCTGAACGCCGATCACTTTGATCGGCTGGCGGTGATGATGAGAAGGAGAGGTTACAGCTTCATCACGCTGGAACAGGCGCTCGCGGACAAGGCGTACAGGCTGCCTGATGCGCAGACCGCGAAGGGACTCTCTTGGCTGCACCGCTGGATGCTTGCCAAAGGACAACAGGTGCGGCCCGAGCCACGGGAACCCGAGTTCATCATGAAGCTGTACGCCGCTATTTCTGGGCGGTGAGAAGTGATTCTTCCGCCTTGACGCAGCGCGCAAGCAGCCGCGCGTCCGCAATCCGTTCCGCCCACGCCGAAAAAGCATCCGTTGAGCCGCGCCACTCCAGCTCTTTCACGCTGGCGAACAGCGGCGCGTCAGTCCTCAGCGTGGCGAGCCGCTTGAACAGCAACGCATGTTCGTGCTCTGCGGCGAGGACTCCGGTGGGAAAAGCATCGATCGGCCCATGCTTGTTGAGCAGTTGTGCCGCCGTCGTGCGGCCAATGCCGCGAATGCCCGGATAACCGTCCTGGGCGTCGCCGACCAGAGCGAGAAAATCGGGGATGAGCTCGGGATCTACCCCAAACTTCTCGCGCACTGCGCCGGCGTTCCGGATCTGCATCCCTTTCCGCAGGATCTGCACGACGCGGTCGCCTCGTACGCACTGCGCCAGATCCTTGTCGTTGGCCCAGATGCACACCTTCTCAACCTGTGGATCGGCCGCCGCGAGATGCGCCGCCGAGGCCAGCCCATCGTCTGCCTCGAGGTCGGTCATCGGCCAGACGACAATCCCCATCGCGGCAAGTGCCTCCTCGAGCGGAACGAATTGCGCGTGAAGCGCGGGCTCTATTCCCTCGCCCGTCTTGTAGTCGGGCCAGAGATCGTTGCGAAAGGATTCGATGATGTGGTCGGTCGCGACGCCAACATGGGTCGCACCGGTTTCGATCATCTCCAGTACCGAGTGGAGAACGCCCGCAACCGCGCCGAAGGGCTTGTCCTTGCGTTCGTTGAAGCGGCGCTGCCCATAGAAGTGGCGGAAGAGCTCGTAGGTGCCGTCGATGAGGTGGACGATCACCGTCGGCTCCCGGGACGAAGGCCGTCCCTTTGGCCTGCGCAACGTTGCCTCTGCCGTCGCGATTGCCGGTCGTCTTCGTGGGCCCTACGTTTAGCGCCTGACGTAACCATATGGAGCACACGATGCCCAAATCCCTGATTGAGCGCGAGATGCCAAGTGACGGCAAGCCGAGACGGCCAGCGGCGCGGTAAAGTCTCCTAGACGGTCAGAGCGTGCTCTTTCGCCTGAATGAAGGGATCGCCGTACTGGAACGCACGCCCGCGACATTTCGGGCCCTCCTTGGCGGACTTCCTGACTCGTGGGCTGCCGTCAACGAGGGGCCAGATACGTTCAGTCCTTTCGATAATATCGGGCACCTGATTCACGGTGAGCGCACTGACTGGATTCCACGCGCGCGCATTGTACTCGCCCAGGGCGCGAACCGGCGCTTCGAGCCGTACGATCGCTTCGCTCAGCAAAGGGAGAGCAAGGGAAAGAGCCTGACCGAGCTGCTGGAAGAGTTTGCGCACTTGCGCGCGGAGAATCTCACGGCGCTACGCGACTGGAAGTTGTCCGAACGCGAGCTTGCGCTCGAAGGCGAGCATCCGGCGCTTGGGGTCGTGACGTTGCGGCAGCTACTCGCGGCGTGGGTGGCCCATGACCTCGGTCACATAGCTCAGACCACCCGCGTAATGGCGAAGCAGTATCGCGACGCTGTTGGTCCGTGGCGCGCCTATCTCCCCATTCTCGATCGCTGACAACCTCATGAGCCACTGCATGCGCGGGGCAGGCACGGCTGGAGGCCTACCTGGCAACCCAGCCGCCGGAGCCGTGGCGGCGGATGGCCGCCAACGAGGCCCAGATAATCCGTGCCAACTCTGGGGTCGAACCGTGAGCGAAACCGTGACATAGCACGTTTCCCGCGTGGTCCTGAACTTGCCTTTCTCTTCGCCAGTTCTCACCAACCAAGAGGGAAAACATGACTGATCGAAACAGAGTCCCGGGCACGACCGACGCGAAGGTCGACAACGTCAAGGGCAAAGCGCTGGGCAAGCACGATAGCAATCCCGGAGTCGCGGATCACGTTGGCGAAGCGGCCGGAGGCATTTCCGGCGTCGTAGCCGGCGCGGCAATCGGATCGGTCATCGGACCGGTTGGTACCATCATTGGTGGAATCGTAGGCGCGATGGGCGGATGGTGGTCCGGCCGCGCGGTTGCTGAGGCTGCGACGGCGATCACGGCGGACGACGATGGTTACTACCAGAAGCATTATGAATCGTCATCGAACCGCCTCGCCGATCGGAATTACGACAACGTGAAGCCGGCGTATTATCTCGGCCATATGGCGAGCCGGAATCCCGACTACAAGAACCGCTCGTTCCAGGATGTCGAGAATGATCTGCGCACCGGCTGGTCATCCGACAGCAAGCACGGATCATGGGACGAAGCACGTGGCTACGCCAGCGAAGGCTTCAATCGCGGCCGCTCGACATTCGGCAGTGTCGGCAAGGGTCTGGCGGACGGTGTGGACGACATGAAGGATCGCGTCGACGGTAATCCGGCCTCGCGTCCGGGTGCCGATTCAACGGACCGACCCGGGCGTCGCTAGTAACATTTGGTTGTTCCACGGAGAGCCCCGATTCGCGCAGTGCGGATCGGGGCTTTTTTTGTCTCCGCCAACCTCTCAACCGGACGTACCCGATGCGGTTTTCACTCGCAGTAGTTACCGCGACCGCTTTCCTCAACGGGTGCGCGAGCGGTAGTCGCAAGGTCGCTGACGATACGATTGCGATCGTAGGCGTCACTGTGATCGATCCGTCGTCCACTCAGCCCGCAATTCGCGGTCAGACACTGCTGATCGCCGGCGGCATGATCCGCGCTGTCGGACCTTCCGCGACCGTTGCGATTCCCGCTGGCGTGCGCAGGATCGACGGCCGCGGAAAGTACGCGATCCCCGGGCTTTGGGATGCTCACGTCCACTTCATGAACACCGGCGTCACCGCGCTTCCGCTGCTGGTCGCGAACGGAGTGACCAGCGTGCGCGAGATGGGTGGCCATCTCGACAGCACCCGAGCGTGGCAGGAACGGATGAGAGTGGGCACGCTCATCGGTCCGCGCATCATTACGCCCGGCCCGATTCTCGAGAGCCCGACCTACCTGGAACGTGTGGTCGAGCGCAGCCGGCGCGGCGACCCACGGCTCGCGTTGCGCGTGCTGCCTTACCGGATCGGCATCGCAGATTCGGCGTCCGCGGTGGCGGCGATCGACACCCTCGTTAGCCGTCGCGTCGATTTCGTGAAGATCAGGACATCGGGCAGTCCGGCGGCTTTCCTCGCGACCCTGCGTGAGGCACGGCGCCGAGGCCTGCGCGTGGCGGCGCACCAGCCGGGCGCCGTTTCGATCGGCACCGCGCTCGATTCGGGACAGACGGATCTCGAGCACGCGATTCTCCCGGCACTCAGCCGGCTTTCTCCTGCTGCACGCGATTCCATTTATCAGAAGTTCCTCGACAACGACGCGTGGTATACGCCCACGCTCACCGTTTCGCGGGCAGTGATGCTTTCCGGCGACTCAGCCGCGCGGGCGATCTTCGGCGCCGATGCGCTGCGCCTCGACGCGCGCCGCGCTTACGCCTCGCCGTGGCTGCTCGAGTGGTGGCGAATGCAAGTGGACGAACGCGCTGGAGATACCGCGTCTACCCGTGCTGCCTCCAACGAGGAGGCGTGGCAGAGCAGCCTCGCGGATGTCCGGCGCATGCACGCGCTCGGCGTCAACATCCTTGCCGGTACGGATGCGGGGTCGGTGCTCGTGTACCCGGGCTTCGACCTTCACGAGGAGCTTCGCCTCCTCGTGCATGACGCCGGGTTACAGCCTCGCGATGCGCTGTGGAGCGCAACCATCGGCCCCGCGCGTTTCGCGCGTCTCGACAGCCGGCTCGGCACCCTTGCCACGGGCAAGATCGCCGACCTCGTGCTGCTCGATGCGGATCCCCTCGTCGACATCCGCAACACCAGGCGGATTTTTGCAGTCGTCCAGGGCGGCCGGCTATTCTCCCGCAACGACCTCGACCGGATGCTCCGGGAAGTCAGGTCTCGCGCCGCAGTCCCGTCACGATAAATCAACTATCTTCGAAGACCATGCAAACGAGGGAGCTGAAACATGATCAACGAAGGTGACGCGGCGCCGCGCTTTTCGCTCCAGGCAGACGACGGGAGCCTGGTGACCCTCGACTCGCTCGCCGGAAAGAACGTCATCCTTTTTTTCTATCCAAAGGACAACACCTCCGGTTGAACGAAGGAGGCGTGCGAGTTTCGCGACGCCTTTCCCCGGTTCGGGGAAATAGATGCGGTGGTGATGGGAGTGAGTCCGGATGGGCTGGAGTCACATCGCAAGTTCAAGGCAAAACATTCTCTTCCCTTTCTGCTGCTCGTGGACGAGGAGCACCGGCTGGCCGACGAGTTCGGCATCTGGAAAGAGAAGTCGATGTACGGAGTGAAATATCTCGGAGTGGAGCGGACCACTGTGATCATTGGGCGGGATGGACGCGTCGCGCGGATCTTCCCCCAGGTTAAAATTCCGGGACACGTCGAGGAAGTGGAATCTTCCGTGCGGGCACTGGGGTGATTGCCAGGCGCTCCTTAGTCCACCTTGGCCGAGCTCATCGCGTCAGGCACCGCCCTGCAAGTCCACCGGCATGCCAAGGAACTCACCGAACTTTCGCGCCGCAGCGGTGATGCGCGCCAGCTCGGGTCTGGTCACAGGCGAAAGAAGGCTCAGCACGATGACGACATTGTTTCCCCTCAACGCACGCTTCCAGCCACCGGCGATCTGGCCATTCACGAGCACGATGTGGGAGATGAGCGCGCTTCCGCCGGTGACCAGCCGTGTGTGACCAAGCCGTTGCGCGATCGCGCTCCGGTCCCTGAACCCGATGAAGTATTCGTCGTAGTTGGGAAGCAGGTGCACGGTCGGTGATTCCTTCGGCGCCGGCCGAGCCCTGGGCTTGAACCAGTACACGTGCCCATCGTGCGATAGCTGCTCGAGCTCCTGGCCCGCGATCTGGATGCCGCGCCTCGCGTCTCCGACCGTCAGGCCAGACCACCAGGAAAAGTCCCGCGGCGTCGCCGGGCCGCGCGCCGTGAAATAGCGGCGCGTCATCTCGAGCAGCGCCTCGTCGCGGTCGAGGGTGGCTGTCGGCGGCGCACGCTCATCCAGCAGCGCATAGGTGAACTGGTTGCCCCGTCGCGCCCCGCTGCACACCACTGCATCAAGCTCCGCCTGCATCATTACGTGGCCCAACCGCTGTCCCGCGATCCTGCCGAGTCGCGCCCCGCTCACAACCTCGCCCAGCTCGGCGCGCGTGAGGTGGTTCCCTCCGCACAGCGCATTCGCAATCGCGTCGTTGCTGCGCCGCAGCACGGCGGGCGTCAGCTCGAGGCGTCGATTGTATGACGCCATCGCCGAGGTGATGCGCGGGCCGGTAAGCGCGAGCATCCAGCGGATGTCTTCCGGCGCGACGAAGTGCCAGGTCGGCCGCAGGACGTGAGTGCGCAGGATCTTCCCCGCACTGATCTCCCGCTCGATGACGTCATCAGACGCGCCGGCAGCACGCTGCGACAGCGCCCACTTCGCACCGCTGTAATCCTGTGCCTGCACCGCTCCCATCGCTCGCACGACTTCGCTCGCCTTGGCGAAGCCGGGCGTAGTGAGGAACTGGTTGGCCATCCTCTCGCGGACGATGTGTACCTGGTTCATGGCATCACGGCTGGTGATAATTTATTCCTCCAGAGCCGATCGACCGTTTTTTCATCACCGAGGACCGATGGACATCCGCATCCGGGAACATGCCGGTCCCGCGCTATTTGAAGCGATTTTCGTCGTGCTCGGCGTCGTGCTCGCACTCGCCGCCAACGAATGGCGGGAATCGAGACGGCACCGCAACGAGGCCAGCGCTGCGAACCGCGCGATCACCGCAGAGCTGAGCGCGAATCGCGCTGCCCTCTCGAGCGCGTTCAAATATCACTCCGGCCTGCTCGACACTTTACGCGCGCAACGACAGGCCGGCAGGCCCACGAATCCCGGTACGTTCTCGCGCGGATTCGTCGCTCCGGCGCAACTCTCGTCAACCGCCTGGCAGGTCGCGGCGGAGACGGGCGTGCTGTCACACATGCCGTATCCTGCAGTCCTCAGCTTCTCGCGTGCTTACGCGCAGCAGCAACGATACGAGCAACAGGCACAAAGCGTCGGACAGCTGATCTATTCGGAGATCTACCGCGGTGGGCCGGCTGCCATCGCCTCCAATACGGGAGGCCTCGCCAGCCTCATCGGGACGTTCGCCTATCGCGAGCGACAGATGCTGGCACTTTTCGACTCGACCCTCACTACCGCGGAACCATCTCCGACCGGCAGCGCAATTCGGTGACTTCAGCCTGGCCTGACGGAAGATTCCCGCATCCAGGCCTCGGAAACTGCACGACCGACCGCGATGTCATCGACCACGAGGATCAGCTGGGTGTCGTGGCACTCGTTACAATCGTAGCTTCGTGCCTGATTGGCACGCTGCACGAGTTGGCGATGTAGCACAGCTCGTGCGCGGTGTCATGCATCTGTTCCGCAGTCGCGCGGTCGTTTTCGTTTGCAATCGTTACGCGGGGCCGCAGCACCACCTCCTCGAACTTTCCTCCGCCGTTTTCCGAGGCAACCATCCTGCCCCAGGCCTCGTCCTCGTAGGCGAGCACAACGATTCCACGGCGCGCGCAGAGCGCGAGGTAGGAGAGGAGGTGGCAGGATGAAATGGCGGTGAGAAACAAATCCTCGGGGTTGTGCCTGTGCGGATCCCCCCGGAAAGCGGCGTCAGCCGTGCCGGCAAGATCGGGCTTTCCGGTGACAAGGGCGCGATACTCGCGGCCGTAGCCGTCGTAGGTGGCGGTTCCGTCACCGGTATTGCCATCCCAGACGATCCGGGCGGAATACTCGTGCGCGGTCTTCGACATCCTCTCTCCATGTCTTGTTTCGAAGGGCGAGCTATTTCTGCCAAGATACATCTTGCCGTGGCGCAGTGGTTTCCTTACGATGACCTCGGCTGCCTACCGCAACCGTTGAGGATATCTGTCTGGCTGAGATAATCGTGCTGCGCCTCATCCACATTCGCCGTGCTCGCGAATGTCGCGACGCTATCACTGCTCGTCGCTCCCGCGGTCACGATGGCGGTCGCGCGGTGCGTCCGTTGAAGCGCCGGCAGCTGAAGTGATTCCGGCACGCGAGGCCTTCGAGCGCCTGCGCGAGGGAAATATGAGGTTCGCCGCAAACGTGAGCGGCGCCGACACTTTCGTCAGCCACACCCGCCGCACCGCGCTTGCTACCGGCCAGCAGCCGTTCGCGATCATACTTGGCTGCTCCGACTCGCGCGTCCCGGCGGAGCTGGTGTTCGACCAGGGGCTCGGCGACCTGTTCGTCATCCGCGTCGCCGGCAACATCGTCGCGCCATCGCAGGTTGGAAGCGTCGAGTTCGCCGCGGCGAGATACGACACGCGCCTGGTCGTGGTTCTCGGGCATTCGCAGTGCGGCGCTATCCTCGCGACCCTCGAGGAGATGCGCGCGCCAACCGGGAATCAGTCGCGCAACCTGCAGTCCATCGTTGACCGCATCCGCCCAGCGCTCGAGGGGTTGCTGGCCAGCGGAATGGACACCGACTCCGACGCGCTCGTCGACCGGGCGGTGCGCGCCAACATCCGTACATCGGTTGATCATCTTCGACACGGCTCCCAGGTTCTCGAGGAGCTTATCCAGGATAACGGCCTGCTCGTTGTCGGTGCGGAGTACTCGCTCGAGACCGGTGTCGTGGATTTTTTTGACGGCGCTCCATCGTGAATCCGGCGCAGAGGGAAATTCAATGCTGAGGGTGCTGAGGCGCGTGTGTCCTCTCGGCGTATTCACGACTCTCCTTTCCTGCACAGCGCCGGCGGAAGATTCGGCGGGGGCAGCACGTCCCGGTGTCGCCGCGGCGCCGGCGGCGATCGCTTCCGTCGCTGCCTCTCCCCCTTCCGGCGAGTGGGCGATCAATGATTTCGGAATTGGCAGGCTGCGGGCCGGGATGTCCGTTTCCGAGGCCCGCGCAATCCTCCCGCGGTTTACAGTCCCGGAGGGTGCTGAGGGCTCCGGCTGCTCTTACGCCGCGACCGGTGGACTGCCGGCGGGAGTGATGGTGATGGTCAACGACGGCAGAATCGGGCGCATCGATGTGCAAAGCGGGAAACTTGCGACCGCTGCAGGTGCACGCATCGGCGACAGCGAAGATCGCATCGCCACGCTATACGGGCAGCGCATGCGCGTCTCGCCGCACAAGTACACGAGCGGCCACTATTTGACCGTCCAGCCGTCGGCGGCGCGGGACAGCGCGTTCAGAACTGTTTTCGAGACCGATGGAAAGCGTGTGCTGAGGTACCGCGTTGGTGTCCGCCCGCCTGTTGAGTACGTCGAAGGCTGCTCGTGACGTGGCCATGCAGCGTCGACAGACAAGATGCGGTCGCTCGGATCGAGCAGATATGAAGTAACCATTCAGACGGGCCTGACCTGGCTGCGCCGGCCCTACCTCCTTGAAAGTCTCTCGACGATCGCCCTTCCGAATTCCAGCCCTTCGTAAAACCGCCTGACTTCGACGCGCTCGTCGCGGCCGTGTGCGCGCGCTTCGTCGGGGGCCGTAAAAATCCCGCCGATGCCGTAAACGGGAATGCCCGCTTTACGGATGTACATCCCGTCGGTTGCGCCCGCTGACATTACCGGTACGACGACGACGCCGGGCCAGAAACGCTTACCAGTTTCCTCGATTGCGCTCAGAATCCCGGGCGTGAGCGGTGACGGCGGCGAAACCGTCGCGGGTTGTGCCTCGGTCACCTGCACCGCGGTATCCGCCACCGCGGTACGCAGAGCGCGCGCCACGGTTGCGGTATCCGTCCCCGGAAGAACCCGGCAGTTGACGGTCGCCTGCGCCATCTGGGGAAGAGCGTTATCGCCGTGACCGCCGGCCAGCCGCGTTGCGACACATGTCGTGCGCAGCTGGGCGTTGAAGCGAGTGATGCGCGTCAGCTGCGCCGCCGCGGACCTGTCCATCGGCTGGCGCGCGGCGCGGCGCATCAGGCGCGCAACGCTGTCCGGCTCGAACTGGGCCGACCGCTCCAGCGCGAGGCGGGTTGTAGCGTTGAGCTCGATCGGGAACTGGTAGAGCGCGAGACGCGCGAGCCCGCGAGCGAGCGCATAAATGGCGTTGTCCGCGCGCGGTTGCGACGAATGTCCGCCCTTGTTTCGCACCGTCAGCCTGTAGGTGACATACAGCTTCTCGCTGGTCTGTACATCCAGCACAGCGGGCCGTCCATCGTAGATCGTTCCGCCACCAGCGTCGAAGTTGACCGCCAGCGCCGGATTCCCGATCAGCCGGCGGCCGGCACCGCTGGCGAACCAGTCGATCTGATCGGACAGCGTTTCCTCGTCACCCGTCAGCACCGCGATGATATCGCGATCGGGGACGAACCCGTCGCGCTTCCAGCGGATCATGTTCATGACGATCGTCGTCACTCCTTCCTTGTTATCGGCCGTACCGCGACCGTACCACCACCCATCCCGCTCGCTCATCGCGTAAGGATCGACCGACCAGTCTTCGCGCAGCGCCGGGACGACATCCATGTGCGCCATCAGCAGGATCGGTTCGCCGAGTCCGCGACCGCGCAGCCGGGCGACAACGTTGCCGACGGTGTCGACCGACCCCGTCACGAAGGCATCCTGCTCGCTGAACCCCGCCGCGCGCAACCGCGCCACTACCGCTTTCGCCGCGTCTACCGTCTCGCGCGTACCCGACACGGAACGGATTCCGATCAGCTCGGAAAAGATTGACCGCGCCAGCACGGAATCGGCCGGCGATGTGCGGGTTTGCGCGAAAGCCGCGCTGCCAAAGACGGAGATTAGTCCAAGGAAACTGATCGACAGCCGAAGCATTCGTTTTATCCGTGCTGAGGAGATTGCCTGGTCGCGGGATCGCTGCTCAATCTTACCGCGTGCCGATGGCCGGCGCACCTTAATCAGGCGCGTTTCCGCCCCAGACTCTTCGCAAACCGAGGACCCGACATGGTAATGCCCCTGCGCGACGACAATACGGACCGCCACACCGTCCCCCTTGTCACCTACGCACTGATCGCGGTGAACATCCTCGTCTGGCTCCTCGAGCTGGGATTGGGCGAACCATTCATCAACGGCTACAGCACCGTTCCGTTCGAGCTCACCCACAACACCGATCTTGCCGGGGTGCAGATGGTCGAGGCCGGCGGGAAGAGCATTCCCATACGCCTCTACCCCGGCCCGACGCCGATCTATCTCACCCTGCTGTCGTCGATGTTCATGCACGCATCATGGATGCACATCGGCGGCAACATGCTTTACCTCTGGATATTCGGCGACAACATCGAGGACCGCATCGGCCACGTGAAGTTCCTC
Source organism: Gemmatimonadaceae bacterium (assembly GCA_013813605.1). Lineage (GTDB taxonomy): Bacteria > Gemmatimonadota > Gemmatimonadetes > Gemmatimonadales > Gemmatimonadaceae > UBA4720. The sequence goes on along the minus strand of JACCRL010000220.1, from coordinate 7,059 downwards.
GTCTTCTATCTCGTTTGCGGACTGGCCGCCAGCATCGCCGACATCATGTTCAAGACGGACTCCATCATCCCCGGCCTCGGCGCGTCGGGTGCCATCGCCGGCGTGCTCGGCGCCTATCTCGTGCTGTTTCCGAAGCGGAAGGTAAAGGTTCTGATGATGCGGACGATTGTCGACATGCCGGCGTTCATGGTGCTCGGCCTCTGGATACTGCTGCAGGTGTTCAGTCAGGTAACGGTCGCCGGCACGCAGGCGGGTGGTGTCGCCTACATGGCGCACATTGGCGGCTTCGTCGCCGGTGTCGCGCTCATCTTTCTCTTCGGCGGCAAGCGCACCCCTCCCCCGCGCGACGTGCTGCCGGGAGGGGCCAACGCCTAGCTCTCCTGCTCGACCGCTTCGCTTGCCGGGGTGAACACCTCGACCGCAAGCGTGAACGTCAGCTGCTCGGATGGGTTGAGCGCGCCGACGCTCACGATCTGACGTGTGATTTCTTCACCGCGCTCGCCACGGATCGAGAGCACGATCGAATACTCCCATGCCTCGCCCGCGGCGGGATGCTTGATGGTTCCTTCAACACGGAGCGGAGAAAAATCAGGCGCTGCTCGCCGGGTCCGGTGTGGATCGAAGCGGAGGCTGTGATCGCAGGCCGGACAGATCGTCGCACTCTGAAGGATGGTCGCCCGGCAATGCGGACAGAGGCGCGCCTTGCCGGGGGTGGCGACGGTCGTCGTGCTCATGACGCCGCGTCAGTCTCCATCCGGAGTCTCGCCTGCGGAGTCACAGCTTCATCCCAGCCGAACGAGACGTTGCCGCGCATGCGTGAGCCGGCTGCCACCGTCAGTGATCCGGCCTTCAGGTCTCCATTGAGGACGCCTGTGTCGAGCAGCTCCACACGCGACGCTGCTTCGATGTTTCCTTCGAGCTCGCCGCCAACCGTCACTGTGGCCGCGCGCACCGAACCCGTGATCTTTGCTCCAGGCTCGATGGTAAGATCGCCGTCTACGTTCACGTCGCCCTTGAACCGGCCGGCCATGCGCACGTGCCCCGCTCCTTCGATCTTCCCTTCAATGGTGAGGCCCGAAGCGATCACCGATTCCTTGCCCCCGCCAGCTCTGCCGCGCGGCGCGGAATCGTAAGCCGAGGCGCCGCTCGCGAACGAATCAGCGCTTCTGGGGGAGGGATCAGCCATTGACCCAGAATCCTTACGCGGGATGGTTTGCTCTTTCCATATTGCCATTGCTGGAGACTCCTATTCAGGGGCACGGCGTGGGAGCGGGTGATTTCCCGTTCGCCGGACGGCGCCAGTGCCGGAATGTTCGCCGAGTGCCTTCACCCGTCGCGGACTGCCTCAGGCAGGCCGTTAAGGCCTCCCCGATTGCCTGTAATACCAGCAAGAAAGGGGCTTGCCTTAGGGACCTGCGGAAACGGGTGGTACAAAGGCTCAACGCCCGTGCCACGCGGGCACGGCACGTGCGACTGAACAGCACTTTCTCTAGTGGAGATCAGATGCCAAAGGACTGGGAGATAGACCTGCCAGGAGGGCGCTCGAAGGAAGACGAGGACATTGTGGTGGACACCACTTCGACTGAACCACTGCGTAATGCAGCCGCGGACGAGCCGGATGAGATTGAGGCGCTCGAGGACAAGATCTCACGAGCAAGGCGCGGGATTGTCACGCCTCCGGGATCGACGGGCGGGCGCGAGGATCCGGGCCCTGTACCAGAACAAGAGCTCACCGGGTGAGTAGCCGGGCAACGTTTGCCGTCGCACATCCCGTTTCAGTAATGATTTACGCCGCTGGCCTCATCGCCAGCGGCGCGTTGGTTTCAGCCTCTGGCGCGCAGCCTCATCGCCTGTTGGTCACCCCGGAGCGTCCCGAGCCGGGAAGTGTCGTGCGCCTCAGTCTCCAGCCGCCCGTCGCGGGCGCTGATGCTCCGGTCTCGGTCGAGGGGCGCCTTGCTGGTGAGCCACTGCACTTCATTGCCGCGGGAGCGGGCATCTGGCGCGCCATCGGCGGCGTGCCGGTCGATGCTGTTGACAGCCTCGCTGCGCGGGTGCTGGTGAGACTTGCTTCAGGGAGGACGGACACTGTCCGCGCAACATTGCGTCTTCCTCCCCCACCACCCCGCCGCGCCGCGGGTACGCCGCGACTGTCTGTTGACGACAGATTCACCCGCCCGCTTGACGCCGCCACGACGGCGCGGATCGAGCGCGAGGGCAATCTCGCCCGCCAGATCGGGCGCCGCGCGCACGATTCTCCGCCGCTCTGGCGGGTGGCGTTCCTCAAGCCGCGCACCTCGCGCGTGACGAGCCGCTTCGGCACCGGCCGCGTTTTCAACGGCACCGTTACCAGCAGGCATCTGGGCGTCGATTTCCGCGGCGCTGTCGGCTCCCGCATCCTCGCCGCCAATCGCGGCGTCGTCGCGCTCGTGGATGATTTCTTTCTCGCCGGCAACGTCGTGTACATCGATCACGGCGCGGGTATCGTCACCGGATATTTCCACATGAGCAAGACGCTCGTCGCTACCGGAGATACCGTCGCGCGGGGCGATGTCATCGGACTTGTTGGGGCGACGGGGCGGACCACCGGACCACACCTGCACTGGACCGCGCGCTACGGTGAGCTGACGGTCAATCCGCTGGATCTCGTGGCGCGGGCAGGGGCATGGTACACGGGTAGTGGCGCGGCGGGGAGTCGAGGAAAAGCGAACGGCAACTGAGAACTACGCAGATGCGGGGGGCCAAGAAGCGTAGATCCCAGTTGCTAGGTGGGCCCCGTTCTGGTAACGCCGACTCTGTTTCTCCTGAAATACAGATAGAAAGGAATTCCCAGCGCGATAAGCAACAGGCCCGCCGCTGATTCCACGGGATTCGTCCGTAACGTGTTGATCACCAGCCACGTCGCGACGAGGATGAACAGGATCGGGACAAGGGGATAGCCGAAGGTCCGATACGGACGGGGCAGGTCAGGCATCTTCCGCCGCAGCACCAACACGGCACCAGCTGCGAGGGCGAAGAAAATCCACACTGCGAAGATCGACGAAGTAGTGAGCTGATCGAACGTGCCCGAGAGGGCGAGCAGCGCTCCCCAGATTCCCTGCGCCCACACTGCCCGCGCCGGTACGCCAGTGGCCGGCGCGAGCTTGCCGAGACCCGGAAAGAATAGTCCGTCGCGTGCCATCGCGTACGGCACGCGCGCGTTCATCACCACCACTCCGTTCAGCGCACCGATCAGCGACAGCAGAAATGCGATCGTCACGACTGCGCTTGCCTTGCCGCCGAGATAGCTCTGCGTCGCCTTGGTCGCGACGGGCAGTGCATCGCGGTATGCCGTCGAGCTGGAGGTGATGATCTCGTCGAAAGGCAGCGCGTAGAAGTACGCGATGTTGGTGAGCAGGTAGATGACGAGGACGATCAGCATTCCGTAGATGAGCCCGCGCGGGATGTCGCGCTCCGGATTTCGCATTTCCCCGGCAACCATCGGCATGTGACTCCAGCCCTGGTAGGCCCAGAGAGCGGCGATCATTGCCGCGCCGAACGCGCTCACGCCGCCCGCCGACGCGCTGCCCGTCACTGGCGCCGAGAGATGATCCCATGACGCGGCGCGAGAGAGGAGAAACGCTCCGCCCACGATCACGGTGATGCCGAGCACCTTGGCCGCGGTGAGCAGCCACTGGATGCGTCCGCTCACGGCGACGCCGACCGTGTTCACGGCAGTGAAGAGCAGGATCACCGCGATCGCGACAACCTGCCTGATGCCGAATTGCCAGTTTACTTCCTGGCCGAGTACCTGAAACGTTCGCCCGGCGTAAACGGCCGACATCGGCACGAATGCCGAAAGGAACGAGGCGAACGCGGTTCCCAGCGCCGCGATCGCGCCAGTGGCGATGATCGCCATGTTCGCCCAACCGAAGAGAAACGCGAGCAGGTCGCCATAGGCCTCACGCAGGAACACGTACTCTCCGCCCGCCTTTGGCAGCATCGCCCCCAGCTCGGCGTACGTCAGCGCGCCGGCGAGCGAGAGCAATCCCGCCGCGACCCACGCAAACAGCACCATTGACGGACTGCCGAGCAGCTGCGACATCGGCGCGGTCTTGAGAAAAATGCCGGTGCCGATGACGGTGCCGATCACCAGCGCCGCCGCCTCGCGCAGCGACAGCGCGCGGACCAGCTTTGTCTCGCCGCGGCCCGACGCCACGGACGCGGTGCTCACTCGGGCCGAGCTACGTCGTGCGGACCAGCGCCGACATCACCAACGGAGCCACGCGATGCGTACGAATAGCTGTGCCGCTCGTAGTCGTCGGTCGTAGAAAATCCCTCGGCGCGGTCGAGCTCGCGGTTTCCGCGCTCGATAGTTTCGCGCTCGTCCTTGTAGCGGCGATACCAGTCGCGCGTTACTTCGCCGGCCAGCTCCCGGTTGCCGAGCCCGAACGACAGCGCGAGTGCAAGCGCCACGGCGCCGAAGAGAATCGCGAACGCGGTGGTGACGATCTCCGTCGCTATGCCCAGCTCCTGAAGCGCCATGAATCCGGCGAGCATTATTACGCCCGCCTTTCCAACCCGCGCCAGCGTCGGCCCGCCGTGTATCGCGCCGGCGGAAGCCATGATCAGTCCGCCGACAAAGCCGCCGAGCACGATGCCGACGATCATGATCACGATGGAAGCGATGACGCTCGGGATGTAGCTCACCAGCTCCGAGAAGACGTTGGCGAGCGACTGGAGTCCGAGCGCATTGGCCGCGACGAGCATCACGGCGAACATCACGAACCAGAATACGAGAGTCGCGGCGACGCGCGTCGGGTTCACGTGCGAGCCTGACCGCTCCACCGCCTGCATCACGCCGCCGCGCTCGAGCAGGTGGTTGAGTCCGATGCGCCGCATAATGCGGTCGGTCGCTTTCTCGAGCAGGCGCGCCAGCAGGTAGCCAGCGAAAAGGATGACCAGCGCGCCGAACAGCGCCGGCACGTAGCGATACAGCTGTTCGAAGCTGCCTTGCAGTCGCTCGCCGAACCCGAGTGTCGTTTCGCCCACTAGAATCTCACGGTAACGAGTGAGTGATTGCCCTTTGCGCGCATCGCCGCCAGCGCGAAGACAAGCAGCATGCTACCGGCTAAACCGAAGCGTCGCATTGACTTCCCCCTAAATTCGGATTCTCGAACGCACCGCAAAGATATGCGGGATTGCTGCGCTTCGCCCGTTAATTGCGCGTCCCGCGCTGGACATCAAAGAGCGCGCTGCGCTTGCACTTGCCGCAGATCAGCCAGTCGCGCTGGCGGGCGTAGCCAAGTCCGAACGAACCTCCACCGATCGGTCGGCGCGTCATCGCGACCTGGCAGCGGGGACATTCAGGCTTTGCGTGTTCGGTAAGCTGCCTCCTGATCCCGTCGAGCTCGATGGCGGTGTACTGCGCTCCTTCGATTGTCATCACTCGGGGATCCGCACGACGACTTTGCCGAACTGCTGCCCACTCTGCAGCCGCTCGAACGCTTTCCTGCCCTGCGAGATGTCGAACACCGAGTCGATCAGTGGCGTGAGCCGCCCTTCTTGAAACTCCCTCGTGATCGCATCGAATTCCGACTCGTTTCCCATCGTCGAGCCCATGATGTCCCACTGATTCCAGAACAGGCGGCGGAGATCGGTCTGCACCATCGGGCCGGAGGTCGCGCCGCAAGTCACCAGCCGGCCGCGCTTGCCCAGCGCGCCGAGCGATTGCGCCCACGTTGATTCGCCGACGGAGTCGAGGACCACATCCACGCCCCGTTTCCCGGTGAGCGACCGGATCTCCTTGCCGACATCCGTGTTCGTGTAGTTGATCAGGTTTTCGGCGCCCAGCCCGCGCGCCAGCGCCAGCTTCTCGTCGCTTCCCGATGTGACCCATGATCTCGCGCCAATGTTGCGAACGATCTCGAGGGCAGCTAGCGCCACTCCTCCGCCGATGCCCCAGATCAGCACGTTGTCGGTTTTCTTTACGCGCGCGCGCGTCACGACCATCCGCCACGCTGTCAGCGTAGAAAGCGTGAACGCCGCCGCCGATTCGACCGGCTTGTCCTTCGGTATGCTGCGCGCGTTCCGCGCCGGCACCGTCACGTACTCGGCAAGCGTCCCCGGCACATGCTCGCCGAGCAGCCGGAAGTTCACGCACAGCGAGTGCTCGCCCTCGAGGCAGTATTCGCAGCTGTGGTCGGCGAGGCCGGGATTGATGATGACGCTGTCACCGACCTTGAGATCGTTGGCGGTGCCGCCGTCCTCGTTGAGCTCGCCGATCGCGTCAACGATGCCGGTCGCATCGGCACCGAGCACCCAGCCCGGCGTGATCTTTACACCGGGAATTCCGCCGACGACGAAGAGGTCGAGATGGTTGAGCGCGGCGGCGCGCACCCTCACGCGGATCTCGCCGCGCTTCGGCTCGGGAACCGGAAGATTGGTGCGGTACTCGAGTTGGTCGAGCCCGCCGTGCGCCGAGATGGTGAGTCCTCGCACGCGATTATGGGAGCGTTATATTCAGACGTACCATAGAGTGGCTGCGCACGCAGCCGAAGATACAGGTTTTTATTTCCGTCCGCTCATCCCACTGAATGCTCTCCATCAAGGTTCCGCCGCTCGGAGAATCGATTGTCGAGGCCACGGTTTCCAGGTGGCTCAAGAACGAGGGCGACGCTGTCGCTGCTGGCGATACGCTGGTGGAGCTGGAGACCGATAAAATCACGGTTGAAGTTCCCGCGCTCAAGGCTGGCGTGCTTTCCAAGCGCGGTCGGGCCGAGGGTGACGTCGTCCACGTCGACGACGTACTGGGTGAACTCGATGAAACTGCCGCCGGCTCTGGTGCTTCCGCCGCCGGCGCTTCGGGTAGTGCGCCTTCTGAGACTGCTGCGCGAGGATCGGCGCCGGCTCCCGGCACCTCTCCTCAGTCTGATTCTGTGAAGAGCTCGCCCGCGGCGCGGCGGGTCGCGGACGAGCGCGGGGTGGATATCACCAGCGTTGCGGGCACTGGCCGGGGTGGCGTGGTCAGCAAAGGCGACGTGCTTGGGGCGGAGCCCAAGTCTGTTGAGCGCGCGGATGGGG
>JACCRL010000208.1 GCA_013813605.1 Gemmatimonadaceae bacterium | reverse complement strand
GAGACGAGCCATTCCTCCGTGAGCGCGGCATCGATCTCGAGCGGTGGCGGGCCGGCTGATGAAGGTGGAGCGCGCATGACGGACAGCGCATCGCCATCGCTTTCAGCTTTGCCCTTCTTCTTTCCCTTTACCTGCACGGACTTCTTCGCTGCTTTGTCAGACACGGAGCGTGATTTCTCTCCACTGTTGCGAGCACGCTCCGTTTCCGCTGCGGGAGTCAGTGGCCCTCCCGGACTCGGCTGATCGTCGTAGCTGAGGAGCAGCCGCTCACCGGCCTGTATCCGGTCGACGGTGCGCATCAGGTGAGGCATCATCGTCTGCAGATCGGTGAGGAGCGGCGCGTCGGATCTTGCGCGCGTGAGGTCGTTGGGATCGAGCGAGACGGTCAGGATCGTCTCGTCCCAAAGCGGTGCCTGGGCGCGCACATCGCCATGCGGTCCGGTTACGATCGAGCCGCCCGAGAAAGTCTTGCCGCCTTCAGTTCCGACGAGGTTGACGAGCGCGACGAACACGCCGTGCTCTTCCGCGATGTCGCGCGCGAGCCGCTCCCAGCGCTTGAGATTGGCGGGAACCGGTCCCTCGTCCTCGCGCGGCCAGACGCCGCGACCAGGAGAGGCGGAGAGGATGAAGATCGTGCTCGCGCCGTCGAGCGCGGCGACGGTGCCGGCAAGGCTGTGCCAGGCATCCTCGCAGATGAGCATCGCCGCTCTTCCCCACGACGTGTCGAACGCCCGGATCTCGAAACCGCGATCGACGAATCGCTCCTCGTCGAACAGGCCGTAGGTGGGAAGAAACAGCTTCCGGTGAACGTGCGACACGACCGGCTCATCGCCGCCCAGCGTCCCATAGAGGGCGCTATTATAGAAGGCATTGTTCCACACTTCGTAGAACCCGACGCACACATCAAGCGGCCGTGGTGTAGTAACGGACTCGAGATATTGCCTGTTCAGGTCCCTTGCGAGCGCACCGGCGGTCATCGCGACGTCGCGCACTCCGCCCTCGACGAAGTAGCCGGTGAGCGCGGTCTCGGCGAAGACCGCGACGTCGGGACGGGGATCGAGCTGGTCGAGCTGGGAGAAAATGCCCGGCAGTCGCGCAAGATTCGCCGCGTAGTCGCCTTTACGCGGCTTCAACTGAACTACAGCGAGATGAACAGAGCGATCCATCGATCACAAGTTGTCATCACACGCCGGTGGCGGCAACCGCTTCCAGTCGTTCTCGGCGTCGCTCTCAGCCTGTGCGGGGCGAAACTGCCGGCGCAGCAGTCCGCGCCCCCGGCGGACCCGTGGCGCATCATCGCGCCTCCGCAGGCGACGCTGGTGTTTGCACGCGACGGATCGCTGATCGGCGAGATCGGACGCGAGAAGCGCATCAGCATCTCGATCAAAACGCTGCCGAGGTATGTCCCGCAGGCGTTCGTGGCGGTGGAAGATCACCGCTTTTACCAGCACGACGGCGTCGATGTCGCCGGCATCGCTGGCGCGCTCAAGGACAACATCCTCGGCGAGAGCCGCGGCGCGAGTACGATCACGCAGCAGCTCGTCGGCAACATGCATCCATCGGTCATCGACCGCACCGACAAGAGCCTGTCGCGGAAGCTGGACGAGCAGAAAGCGGCGCGCGAAATGGAGCGGCACTACACGAAGGACCAGATCCTCGAGGCGTACCTCAACCAGATCGGCTTCGGTCGCGGCTGGTACGGCATCGAGATCGCGGCACGTCACTACTTCGGGAAGAGCGCGTCCAGGCTCTCAATCGCCGAGGCAGCCGCGCTCGCCGCGATGCCGAAGGGGCCGGCGCTGTACGATCCGGTGAGAAATCCGGAGCGCGTGCGCGCGCGTCGCAACATCGTGCTCTCGCTGATGGCGACGCAGGGATATATCACACGCGCGCAGGCGACCGCGGCCCAGGCGACACCGATCACGACGGCGAAAAACTTCGGTGTGGCCGCGCCGTCCCCGTGGTTCGTGGACGTGGTGCGCGTGCAGGCGACGCGCGCGGGCATACCCGTCGCCAATGGCGGGTACCGCATCCATACGAGCCTGGATCCGCTGCTCCAGAATGCGGCGACCGCTGCGCTCGAGGAGGAGACCACCGCGCTGGAAAGCGAGCCTGGCTACCGGCATCCGCGCCACGCATCCGGTGCCGGCGATTACCTGCAGGGAATGGTGGTGGTGATGGATCCCGCGTCGGGAGACGTGCGCGCGCTCGTCGGTGGACGCGACTACGAGGCTTCGCGGTTCAATCGCGCCGTCGATGCGATGCGGCAGCCCGGCTCTTCGTTCAAGCCGATTGTCTACGCGGGTGCAGTTGCCGACAGCATTGCGGCGACAACGACGGTGTTCGACACCGCGCTGGCGATTCCGCTCTCCAACCGGTCCACATACCGGCCGGTCAATTCCGACCACCAGTTCCTCGGCGCCATCACCCTGCGCGAAGCGCTGGCGAAGTCGCGTAACCCCGTGGCAGTGCAGCTCGGGCTCAGTGTCGGAATGGATTCCGTCGCCGCACTCGCGCGGCGGATGGGCATCGCCTCGCCGATCGCGCTGTATCCCTCGAGTGCAATCGGCGCATCGGCAGTCCAGCCGCTCGATTTGGTTGCCGCCTATACGACTTTCGCCAACCTTGGCACGCCGGTCGAGCCGCGGTTCATTCACCGCATCGAAGATCGCAACGGGCGCGTCGTGCTGAACAGGGAAGTTCGCGCACTCACGCGGGCAATGGATCCGGGGGTTGCCTTCGTCGTGCGCGAGATGATGCGGGATGTGGTCGAGCGCGGCACCGCCACCTCGATCAGGCGCCACCTGCCGGCGACGATTCCAGTGGCCGGAAAAACCGGAACTACCAACGACAATACCGATGTGTGGTTCATCGGCATGACGCCCGAGCTCGTCGCCGGCGTCTGGCTGGGCTTCGACAAGCCGAAGACGATAACGTCCAGCGCCGGAGGAGGGTCACTCGCCGCGCCGATCTGGGCAAAAACGATCGCGCGCTATTACGAAGCGAATCCGCGGCTCACCGTGGCGAAGGAGACGCAGTGGCGGCCGCCGACGGGAGTGATCGGCGGCGAGATGGATCGCGGAACGGGTGATCTCGCGACCGATGTCACGCTGGCTGAGCAGCGGTACACTGAGTACTGGATCGAGGGAACGGAGCCGGCGGAGCTGCGGCTGGATCCGTGGAAGATCTTCAGCCGCGGGGGATTGGTCTTCTGACGTAACGCTTGGCTCCGGACCGCCGAATTAGGGATCGTTCTAGGCCGGAGCTACCACTTCCTGCGACACGCGACGCGGCTCGACTCTCCCCGGTGC
>JACCRL010000206.1 GCA_013813605.1 Gemmatimonadaceae bacterium | reverse complement strand
GTATGTAAGGACGCTGCCTGCCTTGCAGTATTGCTCGAGTCCTTTCCGGCAGTTTTTGCACTCGCGGCATGAATCGACAAGGCAGCCGACACCGGCGCTGTCTCCAGCGCGGAACTTCGTGACCTTGTTGCCGACGGCGGTTACGCGGCCGACGATCTCGTGGCCGGGAACGACGGGATAGATTGTTCCGCCCCACTCGTCGCGCGCCATGTGCAGGTCGGAGTGACAAACGCCGCAGTACAGGATCTCGATCTGCACATCCTGGGGCCTCACCTCGCGGCGCTCAATCTCGAAAGGAGTGAGTCGCGCGTCGGGCGCGGGGGCCGCGTATGCTTTGGTCACTGACATCTCAGGATAGTGGTGGGCGTGAGTGAGGTCCGACAAAGATCGGCAATTCAAAGCGGCGGAGAAACATGATCACCAGTCGGTCGGCCGGTAATCCTTGAGGAATTTGCCCCAGATGTGAACGCCGGAGTTGAATCCGGAAATGATCGGATCCACGATTCTTGCCGCGCCGTCCACGATGTCGAGCGGAGGGTGGAAGCGATGCTCGGCGGTCTTCTTCGCCGCGATCTCCTCCGGATCCTCATCCGTTATCCATCCCGTGTCGACGCTGTTCATGTGAATGCCGGCGGCAACGTAGTCTGCGGCCGAAGTGCGGGTCATCATGTTCAGCGCCGCCTTCGCCATGTTCGTGTGCGGATGCCGTATCGTCTTGTACGACCGGTAAAACTGTCCCTCGACCGCGGACACGTTGACGATATGCTTGTCGCGCTCCGGGCTCTGCATCATCAGCGGCTTGAGCCGGGCATTGATGATGAAAGGCGCGATCGCGTTGACGAGGTGTACCTCGAGTAGCTCCACAGACGGAACTTCGGCCAGCAGCAAGCGCCAGGAATTGCGCCCCCGCAGGTCGAGCTGCTGGAGATCCTGATCGAGCAATCCCAGCGGGAAGATCTCGCTGTTACGTTCGGGCTCGCGCGGGAGCAGGGAAACGCCCGGCAAATCCACCGGGTCGGAAGACGCGCCGGCGCCGAGGAGGTGTCGCACATGCTCGGGCATGGACGGCAGCGCTGCCGTTTCGGCTTCCCTCATGTGCTCGTAGAACTCACTCGGGCGGCGGACCGTCTGGCACGCATTGTTGACGATGAAGTCCAGTCGCTGCTCGGTCGCGAGGATCTCAGTGCAGAATGCTTCGACGCTCGGTGTGTGCCGCATGTCGAGGCCGTAGATCTGGAGCCGGTCCGCCCACTCGGCGAAGTCAGTCTCGCGAGCGTAGCGTGCCGCCGAGTCGCGGGGAAAGCGGGTGGTGACGATGAGACGCGCGCCGGCGCGGAGCAGCTTGATGCCGGCCTGATACCCGATCTTCACGCGGCCGCCGGTGAGCAACGCAACGCGACCGCTCAAATCGGCAAGCTCTGTTCGCTTCGCAAAGTTTTCGTCCGCACACGTTCCGCACAGGCTGTCGTAGAAATGGTGGACGGTCGTGTAGTCCTGCTTGCAGACATAGCAGGTTCTCGCTTCTTCCGTATCGCGAATTGGCTGTTCGCCTTCCGCGACTCCGTCATCCGCGGGGGCGAAGATGTTTGGCGATGTGATGAATACGGGCTGGCGGCGCAGCTTGCGTATGCCGGTGGAGGCGAGGAGGCTCTCCTCGCGCTCTACTTTCTCCGCTCTTCTCTTTCGTTTCATGACCTTGAGCAGCCGGCGCCGGTCGACCGCGTCAGGACGGGAGACGTGCCCGGCGGCGTTCAGAAACCGGTTGCGCTCGGCTTCGGGGATGTCTGCGAGGAGGGTGCGATCGGCAACAATCTCCTCGAGTACGTCAGCGGCTGCCTGGAGCCGCTTCGAGAGCGAATCGGGTTTCATTTCCGGGACAGGCAATGGAGTGGGCGCCGCGGGATGCATGCACTCAATTTAGCACGGGCATGCGTGTTGCCTTGTTATGTGTCAAAACCAACGAGAGCGAGAAATGGCCAAGGAACGCACCGGGTACAAGCATGACTCCAGTGACAAAAAGCTCGACCAGTCGGCCGAAGCGGCAAACGATGGCAAGTCGGCCGCCGCGGCGGGCTCGCCGGGGCCTGGACACGATCCTCAGGAGATCCGCAAGCACGACGATACGGGCAAGGATCGCCTGTTCGAGGGCCGCCAGCAGCACGACGACGCGGAGAAGAGCAGCGAAAAGTCCCGGCTGGCAAAGGATATGGCGCGTCACGATCACCCCGTGGACGACGATATCGCCGACGCCGGTTCAGGTGCGAGCGCGAAGCGTAAGAGCTGAAAGCAATCCGGTGAAGGTCGTGCGCTGAGGAAGCCGCTCAGCGCACGAGGTGAAACCCCGTCTGCCTCCGCAGCGCCCAGGCGTTTGCCCCGGCGGCGTCGATCGTCATGTCCTCCTCGAGCGCCATGCGCACGCGCTGGCCGTTCCACTCCGGAAGCGGCGACGTTGCCTGGAGCTCGATCGAGAACCACATCGACGGGATTATTTTCGCGTCGCCGCGGCCGGGCACACCGCCCTGATAATCCCAGAGCCCGATGAGCGGCCCGGCGCCGTGCCCATGCATCCCGATCGGGTGCGTGTACACGGTTCCGTCGATCCCGCTGGCGCGCATGCGCGCGAGCGAGGATCGCAGCACCTCGTTACCGGTACGGCCGGGTCTGATCTCCGACATCACGATGTCCTGCAGCCGGTTGCCCGTTAACAGCGCGGCGACGAGCCCGGCGGGCGGAGCGTTCTCGCCCTCGCGCAGGACGTAACCCATGTGCTGGGTGTCGGTATTGAGGCGGAGGGCGACGATCCCGAAATCACAGTGCAGCACGTCGCCGCGCTCGATCACCGGATTCACGCCGAGCCCGGCCTCCGTCTCTCCGCGTCGCTGCACTTCAACCGATGGCTGGAACCAGCTGCCGAGTCCGAGATCGTTCACGCGCTGGCGCATCCACCAGACGACATCCTGTGTGCGCGTGGTCCCGGGCGTGATGACAACACGCGAAAAGGCGGTGTCGATGATTGCCCACGCGAGTTCCTGCATCCGTCGGTAAAACACCGCCTCTTCCGGGAGGCGCGTGCTAATGAGATCGAGAGCAAGCCCGTCGTGGCGAACGAAGCGACTCGTCCATTTGTCGCCGAGCGCTTCGCGCATTCCTTCCATCTCGCCGGCGCTCAAGCCGTCGCTGAAGGCGAACACGCGCGAGACGTTGACCGCGATCGTCTTTGGATTCCGCTCTTCGATCACGCGCCTGAGCGCACTCCACTGTTCGTCTCCCCAGAGCTCGGCGTTGACCTCACCGCGGGCGCCGGCCGGTCCAGCCGCCGCCTGCGTTGACCGCACCGCCGTGTACACTCCGCCCTGCGAGCTGCCGCCAAGCGCGATTCTCTCGACGGAATCGCCGCGCATCGAGAAGACGTAGATGGTCCGGCGACGCGCGGCAAAGGTTGTCGGGGAAACGAGGGACGTGAATACGGGGTCCTCGTTGTACTCACGCATCGGTATGACCCACATGTCCACGCCATACTTGCGCATGAGCGCGGGGAGGACGGCCGTGATGCGTGACGCGAGCCACCGTTGCTGCGTGTCGGCCTGTTCGCGTAGAGTGCCGAACGGTCGAGCTGATTCGGCCGGCTGACCCATGCCGGTTGAGGGCAGGCCAATTGTGATGGCCAACAGTGCTAAACGGTATGTGCGTCGCATGAGAGCGGGGATTCGAGAGGCCTGAGATTGGAACGCGTCGGGGGATCTGGCAACGGCCTGAACTCTGCGGCCGTCAATGATATTTGTCTCACGGACCCGCGCGCTGGAAGGGCGACCAGCCACGGTGTATGTTCGCCGTCCTGATCGACGCCTGTCCGTTCCAATTCTGCGGAGGCTCCCTCTTGCGCGTCTCATCCTTCGCCCGGTTCGCCGCGGTGGCCGTCGCTACCGGTTCACTTGCCGGGGCCCAGGCCGGCGCCCAGGCTCATGGTGCGGCGCCACCCGTCGTGTTCACTCGCGTTTCAGTGATTCCGATGGATCGCGAAGTAGTGCTGACCGGCCAGACGGTTATCGTGGCGAACGGCCGGATCACCTACGTGGGCCGTCCCCGCGCTGTCCCGACGGGCGCCACGGTCGTTGACGGTCGTGGAAAGTTTTTGATGCCCGGCATCGCCGAGTTTCACGCACACGTGCCGAGCGGCGGGCAGTCGGCTCACACGCACCGCACACTGGAGCTGTACGTCCTTGCGGGAGTGACCACTGCACGCGGGATGCTCGGCGCACCGATGCACCTCGCGCTTCGGGACAGCATCGCCAGAGGCCAGGTCCTTGGGCCGCGACTCATTACGTCGGGACCATCGTTCAACAACAACTCCGTCACGTCGCCGGAACAGGCGGCGGCGATGGTGCGGGCGCAGAAGGACGCCGGTTACGACCTGCTCAAGATCCACCCCGGTGTTCCGCGTGCCGCATTCGATTCGCTCGCCCGGACGGCGAACCGTCTCGCAATTCCCTTTGCCGGGCACGTCCCCCTCGATGTTGGACTCGATGCTGCGATCACCGCGCGATACTCGACGATCGATCATCTCGACGGCCTCATCGAGGCGATGTACGCCGGGCCCGGTCCGCTGACAGCGCAGCGCAACGGGTTTTTCGGACTCGGGATCGTGGGTCAGCTGGACCAGTCGCGTTTCCAGGGCATCGTCGACCGCGTGCGCGCGTCCGGCGTGGCGATGGTGCCGACCCAGATCCTCCTCGACAACTATGCGAACGACGCGACAGGTGACGAGCTGACGTCGCTGCCGGAGATGCGGTACTGGGTCCCGCAGCAGGTATTGAGCTGGCGGAATACAAAGAACAATCTGTTGTCGGAGGCGCGGGTGTCGCGCGAGCAGCGCCTGGAGCACATTGCGGTGCGCCGCCGCTTCATCAAGGCGCTGTACGGCGCTGGCGTTCCCTTTCTGCTCGGCTCGGACGCTCCGCAGCTCTGGAACGTGCCCGGATTTTCGGCGCACCGCGAGCTTGTCGCGCTCGTCGCGGCTGGACTGACGCCGTATCAGGCATTGCTGACGGGGACGGTGAGCGTCGCCAAGCACATGAAGGAAGAGGGGCGCGCGGGAATCGTGCGGAGCGGCGCCCGCGCCGACCTGATTCTGCTCGATGCGAATCCGCTGGCGGACATTGCGCACTCGATGCGAATCAGCGGCGTCGTCGTCAACGGGCGCTGGATTGGGAGTGCTGAGCGGGAGAGGATGCTGGCGCGGTTGGCGTCGCCCTAGCTGGACACGGCCTCCTTCCGTTTCAGGAGGCCGGCAGAGATGAGGGATGCAAGGAGCCCAACTGGCAGCGGCTCGAGAAAGGTGAGGGCGACGTTGATCAGCGGATTTCTGTACATCTCCCTGAAGTCAGCCATCCGTTTCGTCTCCTTGTCGAGCTCCGCCTGAGTCGCACCCTTCTGTTTCGCCTTTTCGATCGCGTGCGCCGCGTACTTGTCCCCGAAGTCCGGGGCGAACTTGTGGTAAATCAGCTCCCAGGTTGCCACATAGCAGATCGTCGCGACAAACGCGATAAGCAGTGCCACCTTCAGGC
>JACCRL010000202.1 GCA_013813605.1 Gemmatimonadaceae bacterium | reverse complement strand
CCCTACGAGCGCGGCATCTGCGGCGAGCTGCGAGTCGACTAGTACCCCCCGGCCGGGCCAACCCACAGGCTGGGAGCGGGTGTCTTATCTGGTACTGAAACCTCCGGCGATTCGTCTCGTATTGAGGGAAGCGGCTCCCGACTGCTTGCCCTTGCCACCGACAACTCTCCTTAGACCACACTATGAAGCGAAATTTCCTTGCCACCCTCGCGCTTGCCCTTTGCGCGGCCGCCGGCTCGGCCGACGCGCAGACCCCGGCAGGCCCCCGGCCCGGTGCCGGTGCTCCCCCGCCCGCCGGGAATGGCGAAGTAATGGGAATGGTCATCGATACCACCAGCAGCGCGCCGATCCCCCGTGCCTCGGTCGCGGTGCGGATGAAAGCGGATTCCTCGCTCGTCGCCGGCGCCATCGCCACGAGCGACGGCGCGTTCCGCATTCAGGGACTTCGCCCCGGCGCGTATACCCTGCGCGTGGCGTCGATCGGATTCCGTCCGAAGGTCGTCCCCTTCACGATTGCCGAAGCCACACCCCGCGCCCTCGTTGGAAAGCTTGCGCTCTCGCACGTCGCGGTGACGCTGCAGGGAGTCGAAGTCCAGGGAGAGCGGCCCACCGTCGCGATCGAGCCGGACCGCAACAGCTACCGCGCCAAGGACGTCGCACCCGCAGCAGGAACGGCGAGCGATGTCCTCCAGGCAGTGCCCTCGGTCGAAGTCGACGCTGACGGCAAGGTCAGCCTGCGCGGCAACGAGAACGTCGCCGTACAGATCAACGGGCGGCCTTCTCCCATTCGCGGCGCACAGCTCGGCGCGTATCTCCGGCAGCTTCCGGCGACGATCGTCGAGCGCATTGAAGTCGTTCCCAACCCCTCGGCGCGTCATGATCCCGAAGGAATGGCCGGCATTCTCAACATCGTCCTCAAGCAGGGCGCTGACCTTGGGATCAGCGGTGGCGTCACTCTCAGCGGCGCCAATACCGAGCGTTACAACGGCTCCGGCAACCTCGGATACCAGGAAGGAAACCTCACGCTGTTCGGGAGCTACGGATTCAACTCCGACGGCCGCGGCGTCATCGGAATCAATGACCGCGAGCGCTTTGACGCGTTGCGGATTCCCCTCTCCTATACAGAGCAGGAGATCGATGGATCCGTCGGCAGCGCCGGACACAACCTGAATACCACCGCTGACTACAAGCTCAACTCGCGCGATGTGCTGTCGAACGGCCTGTCAATCAATAAGCGCCGGTCCACGGACGAATCATTGAGCGGCATCGCGGAGTTCACGGGCGGGCGCGTGCTGCTCGACCAGTACAACCGCTTTCGCGACTCGAGAGCATCGGGCCTGGTGATCGATAACACGCTGTCGCTCAAGCGCACGTTCGAGCCGAGAGTCCACGAGCTCGGGGGCGAAATCCGCTACAACCGCTCCAGTGACGACGACGAGACTCAGTTCTGGCGCCAGTCGCCGGTCGAATCCGGCAGTCTTGCCCGGCTCCAAGGGGAGAACAACATCGTCGACGCCCTGTCGCACCAGCTAAATGGGCAGGTGGACTACACGCGCAACATCAGGGCGAAGACCAAGCTCGAGACTGGTTACAAGGGTATTGCCCGCTGGCTTGACCGCGACTACCTGGTGGAGAAGGATGCCCTCGGCACCGGCAACTTCACGCGCAGCGAGCTGAGCAACGCCTTTCAGTTCGACGAACAGATCCACGCCGTTTACGGCGTTCTCAGCCAGAGTCTCGGCAAGCTCGAGCTTCAGGGCGGACTGAGGGCTGAGCAGGCAAGCCGCGATTTTTCGCTCGCTACGCCCGCAGAGAGTTACCCGTACAGCTACAGCAGCCTTTTCCCGAGCGGCGTAATTCGCTTCAAGCCCAGCGACGCAACCGAGCTCAAGGCGAGCTACTCACGCCGGATCCGCCGCCCTGGGACGCAGGAACTGAACCCGTTCCCCGTGTTCTTCGACGCGCAGAACGTCTTCATCGGTAATCCGCTGCTCGATCCGGAGTACACGGACGCGATCGAGCTTGGAGCGAGCAAGCAGGGTAAGTTTGGATCTCTCCAGATCTCGCCTTTCTACCGTCACACCACGGACATCATCCGCGTCATCATCAACACCGCCGGCGTCATCGACGGACGCGACGTGACTTCGGTTACGTTCGAGAACCTGGCCAACGCCAACTCGTGGGGAACGGATCTCAACGGCTCGCTGCGGCTCGGTCCGAAGTTCAATGGCTTTGCCAGCTTCAACGTCTTCAAGCTGGTGACCGACGGAGGATCCGAGTCGGCACTGTCGTCGAACGCGGTGACATGGTCCTACCGGCTCAACGCGACGACGCAGCTTTCTCCGACGCTCACGTTGCAGGGCATGTACAACTACCGCGCGCCGGTCAACATCGAGCGCGCCCGGTTCTCCGGGTCGCAGAGCGCGAATGTGTCGCTGCGCAAAAAGATCTATGGCGACAAGGCAAGCGTGGCCGTCCGCTTCGTGGATCCGTTCAACACGATCGGGTTCAAGATCAGGGCGGGTGACGACAACCTGACGCAGATCACCGAGCGCAAGTTCGGAGTTCGCGCCACCTACGTGACGTTCCAGTACAACTTCGGGCAGGCACCGAAAATTCGCCCGCCGCGGCAGGACGCCGAGCCTCAGGCGGCCCCTGTGTTCCAGTAGGCGGCTCGCCTCCTTTCCAGGGAGGCAGCTTCAGGCAGGAAGAAACGGAAAAGCCCTCGCGAGATTTTCGCGAGGGTTTTTTTTCTACGCGCGTGTCAGCCCCGAAGCGGCCTGGCGACGAGAATCCCCGTCGCGCGGCGGATCGCTCCCACGTATTCGGTAAGCGTCGTCCGCGTTATCTCGACGGTGCCCCCGGAAAGCGGTGCGTGCAGCACCTTCAGCACTCCATCCGCGCCGCGGTACGCAAATGCGGAGTGAGTTACGTCAAGACCGGAGATCGCTGTCGCGAACCCGAGCACGTCACCCGTCGCGATGCGATCAGCGACGGCGGCGATTCCATCTGCGGGAATCATCACGCGGGGTTCGTCGTCGAGGCCGCGCTCCATACGGCCGATTTCTGCCAGTACGGTCTCATCCCTCAGCGCCGGGTAGCTGCCGCGGTGCTCGGTCATGAAGCGGAGTGGGCGACGGTCTTCGATTCCACCCAGCTCGCGCGCGATGTTTCGCACGAGACCACGCTTCTCACCGTCGGCAATCCACTCGCTGAAGTAGTGCAGCCGCGACGAGTAGCCGCCCCGCGTGCCATTTCGGTAGCGCATCCGCTCCACTTCGCGGCCGAACCTCTCCCAGCTTGCCGCACCCCTGTCGTCCGCAACACGCGCAACGGCAAGGGATGATTCGACCAGCGTCACGCAGTCGAATCGCGTCAGTGACAGGACGAGCGGCTCGCGCGCCGACGGGTCCCCGCCCGCCTTGAGATATGCCTCGAGCGTAAACGGCTCGTAGGGTGTGCCGACCGCAAGCTCTCCTGCCCGCGTCGCGCTCTTTCCCACAGCGACGGTTTTCGCCGACAACCCCTCGTTCCGGAGCGTCGCCGTCCACTGTGTCAATCTCGCCACGTCGTCGTTCGGGACAGCTGCGCCCGGGGGAAGACCGGCCCGGTTGTCACCGGCTGGGGCGGGCCTCCCGCACCCTGCAACGGCGGGGAGGGCCAGCGCCGCTGCAATCGATGCCGCACTCGCAAGGAGTTCGCGGCGGGATATCATGTCGTTCATGGCTCGGCGGTTAACGGCAGTGAGCATTTATTCTTTATTGCTAGGCAAAAGTCACGATTGCCGCAAGTGTGACGGCCGCCACGCACGCCGATTGCAGCGCAGCCATGGACTTCATCCGCCGGAGTGTATGGCGGACAGGAGAGCGCCCCCGTCCGTCCTTGCTGTTACTTTTACCGCTCGAAATGATCAACGAACCCGCATTGATGCGTCCGTGACTCCGCCTCGCCGTCCACCACGGCCCGCGGCCGCCAAGAGC
>JACCRL010000199.1 GCA_013813605.1 Gemmatimonadaceae bacterium | reverse complement strand
AGTCGAAGTCGTACATCGTCTTCGGTTCATGGGACTCAAGGCGATCGAAAACGGCGTCATCCGCTTCACCAACGTGAAAGTTCCCCGCGACAACATCCTCTGGGGTGAAGGGAAGGGACTCAAGCTCGCGCTCGTTACGCTGAACACGGGCCGCCTCACCATTCCCGCGGGATGCGCAGGTGCCGGCAAGGCGATGCTCCGAATCGTTCGCAAATGGGGAAACGAGCGAGTTCAGTGGGGACAGCCAATCGGAAAGCATGAGGCCGTCTCGCAGAAGATCGCGCGAATGGCAGCGTACACTTTCGCGATGGAAGCAATCGCCGAGCTGGCGACTGCTCTCTACGAGAAAGGCGGATATGACATCCGCCTCGAGGCGGCCATCGCGAAGCTCTACAACACCGAGGCTGGCTGGAGAATCATCGATGACACGCTCCAGATCCGTGGCGGTCGCGGCTACGAGACTGCGGAGTCGCTTGCCAGCCGCGGCGAAGCGCCGGTCTCGATCGAGCGCGCGATGCGCGACTTCCGCATCAACCTGATCTTCGAAGGCTCCTCCGAGATCATGCGTCTCTTCATCGCGCGTGAGGCGGTGGACCATCACTTCAAGCTCGCCTTCAACATCGTCAATCCTGAATCGACGATGAAGGAGAAGCTCGAGTCGATGATGAACGCGACGCCGTTCTATCTGACCTGGTATCCGTCGCGGTGGCTCAACGCGGCGCGACTGCGCAGGTACGGCGAGTTCGGCAAGCTTGCTACCCACCTGCGCTTCATCGAACGCACGACCCGCCACCTTGGCCGCTCCATCTTTCACGCCATGATCCGCTTCGGTCCCAAGCTGGAGCGGAAGCAGATGGTGCTCTTCCGCGCGGTGGACATTGGCGCCGAGCTGTTCGCGATGTCGGCGACGTGCGTGCGCGCGCAGATGCTGGCGAAGAAGGGGAATACGAATGCCATCTCGCTGGCGAATGTATTCTGTCTCGAGGCGCGGGAGCGCATCCGCGTGCTGTTCGACAACCTGTTCGGTCCCAACGATCCGGAGATCTACAAGCTGGCGATGGAAGTGCTGCGCGGACAGCACGAGTGGCTGGAGCAGGGGATCGTGGCGGCAAGCCTTGACCCGCCGGTCGCGGCGAAAGCGAAACCCCGGCCGTCCAGTAGGGGCGCGGTTGGAAAAACCGGCTCGCAGGTGAGGGTCGGGGCGACGCAGTAAAGGTCTATCTGCAAAAAAAGAACGCCAGGTCTCCCTGGCGTTCTCCGTACCGGCAGTTACAGCAGCTTACATCAACGGGCGATCGGGGTCGGCCGTTCCGCCCATGGCGGGAGTCCACATCAGCCGCACCGTATAGGGAGCTGGCTGACCCGCCTTCATCATCTTGATCTGCTCGCCGTACTTCTGGCGCGCGTCGGTCCATGTGCGCGCCCCGGTGGCAACTTCGTGGGCGAGATTGAGAGCGAGGAAGTTGGCGCCTTCAATGTCGCAGCGAGCGGAGATCTCTCCATTAGTGCGATTGACGACGACGCTCCCATCGTACATCGAGAGGTCATCAACCTTGTCGGATGGAACCCGGTAGTCGACCCACTGCTGCATGACATCAGTGTGTGGTGCGGGAAAGTCATGCTGGACCTCGTAGTTGTATACGACCGTCTGCTTCCACTGACCCGTTCTACCCCATGTCGCCTTCGTGGCGGTCATTTCAGCGGGAGCGCCATACGTCTTCATCATGAACTCCGCCGCTTCCCGCGACGCCTTCGGCCAACTGTCCATCACCCTCATGTCCATCCTGCCCATCGTCCCCATGCTGCCCATTCCGGAGCCGCTTTGCATGGCGGGGCTACATGAGATAGTCGCGCCCAATCCAATCAATCCTATCACCGTCTTCGCTACTCGCATGTACCTTCCTATAAGTACGGGTGGTGCGAGCGCGCTGATTTCGAGCACGGACACCGCATTCGCGGGACCCTCAAGAGCAATCCCCGCGCCGCACGACCTCTGCCCCGCCTTGGAGAGCAGCTTTACACGCGAAATGAAGCAGTTTGGCCTGAACTGCAGCAACTGCTGCATTAGAGCACACCCCGGGCAGGGAATAGCTCGTAGCTTGCCCCCGCCGACGGAATAGCAGCAGGTCGATGGGGCGCAAGACGATCATCCTAGTGAGGGACGGTTCGGGTCAGAGAAGCGTTCCCCGAAGCAGCAACAGCGCAACATAGAAGTACAACGTCAGCCCGGTAACATCGACCAGCGTTGCAACGAACGGCGCGCTCGCGCTCGCCGGATCGAATCCGATCCGCTTCATGATGAACGGCAGCATCGCGCCCGCGATCGATCCGAACGTCACCACTCCAAGCAGCGCGATTCCAACGGTCAGCCCGATCAGGATGTAGTGCTCGCCGTATCCGCCCCCGAACCCGAAGCTCTGCCAGATGACCACGCGCAGAAATCCCAGCACCCCGAGGATGATCCCCAGCGTAAGGCCGAAGTAGATCTCGCGCCGCAAGATCCGCGACCAGTCCTTGAGCGTGATCTCCTCGAGGGCCAGCGACCGGATGATCAGCGACGTCGCCTGCGAACCGGAATTTCCCCCCGAGCTGATGATCAGCGGAATGAAAAGTCCCAGCACGATCGCCTTCTGCAGCGCTTCCTCGAAATACGCCATCGGCAGCGTTGTCAGCATCTCCCCGATCAGGAGTGCGGCCAGCCACGGCGCGCGCTTCTGAATCATGCTGAGGTAGCTGATCTGCGTGTAGGGCTCCTCGAGCGCGGTCATGCCCCCGAACCGCTGCACGTCCTCGGTGTGCTCCTCGACCAGCGCGTCGATGACGTCGTCAACCGTCACCACACCAAGTATGCGCCCGATTTCGTCGACGACGGGAAGCGCAACGAGATCGTAATCGCGTGTGAGCCGGGCCACTTCCTGGCGGTCAGCGGTGACCGGGACCGTGACGACCTCCTGCCACGCGACGTCGCTCACCTTCGCACCCTCGGGCGCGGCCAACAGCTCTCGCAGTGACATCACGCCCTGCACAACGCCCCGCGCATCGGTAGTGTAAATCGCGTTCATCGCCTCACGGCGCTCCGACCGCGCGATGCGGCGCACGCCGGCGAGCGCTTCTTCAACCGGCATCTGATCGGCGACCGAGACGAACTCGGTCGTCATCAGTCCACCCGCCGAGTCGGTGTCATATGCAAGCAGCCGCTCGGTTTCGGCGCGCTCGGCAGCCGGAATCTCGAGCAGGATCTCATCCGCGCTCTGCTCCTCCAGCTCCTCGAGCACGTCGGCGCGGTCGTCCGGCGTCATCTCGGTGATGAGCGCCGCCGCCTGCCGCGCCGTCATCCTCTCGAGAACTTCCGTGCGCAGGTCTTCGTCGAGGTACTCGAGCACATCGGCCGCCCGCCCCTTGGGCAGAGCAGCGAGGAGGGCGACTACGCGATCACGCGGCAGCGCCTCGGCGACGTTCGCGAGGTCGGCCGCGTGCATCTCCTCGGTTTCGGCGGGTATTGACTCCGGCGACTCCTCGAGGAGCGCGAGGATGTCGGGAACGAGAAGAGCGGCGAGCGGCCGCTCTTCATCTCCGTAAAGCGGATTGTGGAGCGGCGTCTTCATTGGATGTCCGCCACGGGCAGCGTCCGCCGGTCATCGGTCGTCTCACCGACCTCGTAGCCAGCGACGGCAACCGCGTCGCGAATCGCTTCCCGCGTTACGCTGCCGTCGTGCTCGATGACCGCCTTGCCGATGGAAACATCGGCGCGGTCAATTCCTGGAACTCCGGCGAGAGCGGTGAAAACGGCGCGCACACAATGCGCACAAGTCATTCCGGAGATCGATGCCGTGGTCACCATGCGGCATAATATACTAGTCGAGTCGGACCGCAGACCTCGGCACGGGAGGCGACTTCTTCCTCGACACGAGTGTCTTTTCCAGAGCCGGACGGAACGCATCATAGCGCGAGCCGGGCTCCCACAGAACCCACCCATCGTAGCCCGCGTCGTAGACGGCGCGCTTCTGCTCCTCGAGCTCCTTCGGACCGTACTTCGGCGTGCCGATGCTGAACGCCTGGAGCCAGGGACGAACGTGCTCGCCCTTGATGCCGAGCTTCTCGTCGCGCTCGCGGGCACGCGAAATCGCGATATGAATCACCTTGTACGGATCGGCATTCGGTTTCGGGATCTGAAACGAGCCGCGTGGATAGTGCGACGGATAAACCATCGGCAGCATCACATCCACGACCTTCGTGAGCGGCTCCCATGCCTGGCCGACCTCGAGCGCTCCGCCAACGGTCGTGACCAGACCGAACACATCGGCCGTCGTGCGCACCCCCACTTTCGCGTAACGGGCGCGCGCCGTGGAAAGGAAGTCAGCCAGCACCTGCGGCTTGGTACGTCCCTCTGACTCGGGGAAGACCTGTGGCGGAAGACTCTTGTACGGCTCGGGGAAGCGGATGTAGTCGAACTGGATCTCGCCAAACCCCATGCGAATGGCGTCGTCTCCAACGCGAAAATTGTATTCCCAGATTGCAGTCGCGTACGGATTGACCCAGGTGAGGCCCTTGATGTCACGCCATGCAGATCCGTCCTGCTTTCGGATCGTGTGCTTGGGATTGTTGCGCGACGCAACCGAATCCTTGAACACGACAATGCGCGCGATTGGAAGAATGTCGTGCGCGCGCAGCGTGTCGATCAGCACTCCCAGCTTCGAGGCCTTCGACTGCACGCCGCCGTTCTTCTCCACCATTGGGTCGGATGACGTGTAGTTGAGGCCGAATTCGTCCTTGAGGTCGATGACGAACGCGTTGATCTCGGTCGAATCGGCGAGGTCGATCAAGCGCTTCATCCGCTTCGGGCTGTGGGTCGCGAAGCGAAATACGTACAGCCCCCGGACCGGCGCGGTTCCCTTGATCAGCGAGTCGAGACGCGGTGAGGTCGGATGCCCATCAGCGGACAACGCCTGCGCCGGCCGCACCCCGTTCGCGGTCGCCGGTGTGGACGAAGCGTTGGGAAGTGCGGCGGCGGAAGACACTTGCTGCGCGCCCTTGGCGTCCGGCGAGCCGGAGCACGCCGCCGCTGACAGAAGCACGATCAGGAAAAGCAGACTGATTTTCATTTCAATGGGAGGGAGGACCTCCTCCAATTTAACCGTGCCGGAAGCCCTTCAG
>JACCRL010000137.1 GCA_013813605.1 Gemmatimonadaceae bacterium | reverse complement strand
GGAGTGGGCGGAGGAGATACAGCGTCAGCTCGGCGCGCCTCCGATCCGATCCATTCCGTATCCCGTTGCGAAGGTTGCGGCTATTGCGGGGGATGTCCTGAGGAAAGTCGGCATTCCTTTTCCCATTTATTCCTTCAGATTGCGGAACATCGTGACTGACTGGGTACTTCCGGTGCAGCCAATGGTCGAGCTCGCCTCGCCTAGCCCCATCACGCTGACCGATGGAGTGGCGTCGACGATCGCCTGGATGCGCGCCGAAAATCTGCTGCCGTCGTAATGGCCCGACTTCTCATCCACACGCTCGTGTTTGCACCGGACGGCGTATCGACGGCGTACCTGATGACCGATCTGGCCACCAGCCTGGCGGACCTTGGTCACGAAGTCACTGTCCTGACAACCACGCCGCATTATAATCTCGAGGAGTCGGCGATGAACGCATACGCGATGACTCCGGGGGCGGGCGGAACGCGCCGGGGGAAAGCAGCCGGGGTAGATGTCTGGCACGTTCCCATCGCGCTCAAGGGAAACCGGATCGGCAGCAGGAAGTCTGACTACATCAAGTTCCATCTCCGATGCATGTGGCTCGCGCTTGCCCACCTGCCGCGCTTCGACATCGTCCTCGCGCCATCGCCGCCACTCACGATGGGCTTGCTGGCGCCCCTCATCGCTCTTCGCAGCGGCGCCCCGGCGGTCTATAACCTCCAGGAGTTGTATCCGGATTTCGCCGTGAACAATGGCCTCATCAGCAATAAACTGTTCATCCGCTTGATGGAGGTACTGGAGCGGGTCGTTTACCGGACCAATGCGCGCATTGTTCCGATCTCTGATCAGTTTGCCAGAACGCTTCGCACCCGGGGCGTGCCTTCGAGCAAGATCACGATGATTCCCAATTTCGTCGATACGTCCTTTTATCGGCCGCTGCCAAGACAGAACGAGTTTGCGGCGGAGCACGGGCTGCTGGAAGAATTCGTCGTGCTTTACGCAGGCAACATCGGCGTGAGCCAGGATTGGGAAAGCTTCCTCTACGCGGCGCAAGCGTTGAGCTCGCGGCCCATCTGCTTCGCGGTATCGGGGGACGGCGTCACGGCTGAGTGGCTCCGGGCGGAAACCGCGAAGCGAGGCTTGGTCAACGTCAAATTCTTTGGCTATTTGCCGCGAGATGTCACACCGCTCCTGTACGCGAGCAGCGATGTCGGTACCATACCGATGAAGGAGGGGAGCGCAACCGACACCTTTCCGTCCAAGGTGTATACGCTCTTCGCGTGCGGCAAGCCGCCGGTCGTGTCGGCCGACAGGGACTCCGAGCTCGAGCGTGTCATTCAGTCGTCGGGGTGCGGCACAGTGGTCCCGCCGAACGATCCGCCCGCCTTCGCGGCGGCGATACTGGCGGCGTTCGAACGGCGCGAATCGCTTCCCGCGGAGGGCGCGAGAGGGCGAGCATATGTGGAGCGATCGTACTCAAGGGAGGCGGTTGCAGCTCGGTACGACGATCTGATCAAGGAGTTATGCCCTCAGTCCTAGTCACCGGCGCCAACGGATTTCTGGGCGCGGAGGTCTGCAGGACACTGCTCGAAGACGGGATGAGTGTACGGGGGCTGACACGAACGAAGGACGCCCCGCTTGAGCCAGGCGTCATCCGGTTTCTGGCGGCCGACCTGACCGATGATCGCGCCCTTCGCCCCGCAATGGAGGGCGCCGACGCAGTAATCCACCTTGCAGGGCGGGCGCATGTGGTGGACACCGACGGAGTGGAAAGCGAGATCGCCTTTCAGCACGCCAACGTTGACGGCACCCAGGCAGTGCTCGACGCAGCGATTCGCGCCGGCGTGCGCCGCTTCCTCTTCACAAGCTCGATCAAGGTGATGGGAACATACGCCGGTCGCCCATGGACTGAGGAAGATGTGCCGGCACCGGCCGACGCCTACGGTCGAAGCAAGCTCGCCGCTGAAAGGTTGTTGAGTCAAGCGGCGGCGGCCGGAAACATTGAGCTTGGGATCGTCCGCCTGCCTCTTGTTTACGGCCCAGGCGTAAAAGCGAACATGCTGCAGTTGTTCAGACTGGTTGAGGCAGGAGTACCGCTCCCGTTCAAGGACACAGCCAACCGAAAAAGTATCGTATACTCGAAAAATGTCGCCGCCGCGCTTTCGGCGCTTCTTGCCGCAGCCCGACTTGGGAACGAGACATTTTTCGTAACCGATGCCGAGGCTGTTTCCACTCCGTCGCTGATCCGGATGATAGGACACTCACTGGGCAAGCGCCCCCGACTCTTCAGCGCGCCGACCCGATCGCTGGATTTCGTGGCGCGGCTGGGAGACTCACTTGGCCCTTATGTTCAGG
>JACCRL010000117.1 GCA_013813605.1 Gemmatimonadaceae bacterium | reverse complement strand
CGTTGGGATAGCGAGCTGCCGCTTCGTTGACGATGGTGAAGAGGCGACGCGATAGCCGCACGTCGGGAAGATTCAAGTCGCCGGTCTGCAACGCCGATGTAACCGAATCGGCGGCGATGAGCAGGCTGTCGCGCGGCGGCAGCCCCCGGTTTTGCGCGCCGGCGCGGAGCGCGAACGCCTGCGTCAGCGAATCCGTCTCGCTCTTCTGCCACGCGTTGACGCGACCTGCCTTGCGGAGCGCGATGGCGAACCCGCTGTCGATCCTTATCGCGCGTCCGTAGGCGAGCGATGCCGAATCCCACGACGTCCTTCGGTAGTGCTGCTCGCCCTGGAGGAATGCCTTTACCGCCAGCGCCGAGTCGGAACCGATGGAAGTGGCACTTGTCGCGGCGATGCGGTGGCGTTTACCGAGCGCTCTGAATACGTGAACGCTGAGCTCGCCGGCTAATTTCTCGACGCTCGGGTCCAGTAGCTCGGGCTCGATCAGGACCTCGTCTGTCTTGGCGTCGACGAGACCGAAACGCAGCCTGACCGAATCCTCCCGGCTGGTGATCAGGTTTCCATAGACGGCATACCGCGCCCCTGTTCGCTTGGCGAGCGCCACCGCACCGTCTCGCTCCGACGCGCCGCCGCCCCACCGCCGTATGGCAAGGGTGGGCGAAACCGTCCTCAGGACGCCCGCGCCGTCCATGTTGCGGGCGAGCAGATCGACCATTCCCTCGCGCCAGATTTTCAAGTCGGATGTCGGCGCGTCGAAGGGAGCGATCACGAGCGTCACGGTTTCCAGCGGGCCGGGCGGTATGCGGTACTTCGCGTACCATGTCGTCGCGGCCGCAAATGCGAGAAAGGCGAGCCCAATCGCGATCTTCTTCTTTGGAATCCGCTTCAGCTTCCTGACGCTGACTGCGCGCGTGAGCGTCGACATTCTCGGCGCCGCCAGACCGCACGCGGTTGCGAACTCGCTTGCGCTCTGGAAGCGATCGGCCGGCTCCTTCTGCAGCGCCTTCACGATCGCGCGCGAGACAGGAATCGGCACATCGTCCCTGATGTCGTCGAGGCGCGGCGGTGGCTGGGTCAGGTGCGCGGCGAGAACCGCCTGCGTGCTCGTTCCGACGAAGGGTGGAGTGCCCGCGAACATCTCGTACGCGACGACACCGAGCGAATAAATGTCGGCGCGTGAATCGACATCGGGGCCGCCAAGCGATTGCTCGGGAGCCATGTAACCGACGGTGCCGATCGACATTCCCGTTCGCGTCAGCCGCTCGCCGGTGATGTGGCCCGGGCCCGCGAGCGCGGCAGCGATTCCGAAGTCGGCGAGGACGGCGTGCCCGTCCTGAAGAAGAATGTTTTCCGGCTTGATGTCGCGGTGAATGACGCCCTGCTTGTGGGCGTACGCGAGCGCCGAGGCCACCTCGCAGAGAATGTTCGTCGCGTCGCTGATAGGCAGCTGATGATCGCGCTTCAGGCGTTCACGGAGAGATTCGCCCGAAATGAAGGGCATCACGTAGTACAGCAGTCCGTCACGCAGGCCGGCCGTGATGATCGGCAGGATGTGGGGATGCTGGAGGCGCGCCGTCACTTCGCTTTCCCGCTTGAACCGCGCCGCCATCATGTCGCTGGTCAGCTCCGGCGGCAGGATCTTGATGACGACCGTGCGGCTGAGCGCGAGATCCGTGGCGAGGAAAAGCCTGCTCATGCCGCCGCCCAACAGCTCCTTTTCTACGCTGTAGCTCTCGGCAAATGCAATTTTCAGCTTTTCGAGCAGGTCGTCCAAGGAATCGGGGCCGGGGTAAGCGAAAAACATAGGGCTCTTACCAGGTAGCCGCGACGGTTGTTTGCCGCCTTTCTACTCGACGAGCAGTTCCTGCGGAAGGGTGATCGTCCCGCGAATGCGCCGTTGACGCGATTGCGGCTGGACGCGCCGCGGGGAAGCGCGCGGTTCACTCCGCGCCGCAGGCCGGTTGAAGGCCTCCGATAACGCCATCGTCCCCTCGGCCACGGCGACGCTCAGATCAGCGTAGCGCAGCACCTTCCGGGAGTAGAGATGGCAGTCGGGCGTGTTGCGTCCACGCACACATCCGTTGTAGCCGAGGAGGGCACGGTGGAGGCTCGTGCTCTTGCGGATATTCTGCGCCAGTATGCGCACACCGTGACAAATGTTGGCGTCGATGTCCACGAGGCTCGGAGATGCGCATCCCCAGTTGCCGCGGTGGAACGGCATGACCTGCATCAGTCCGGTGGCGCCCACGCTGCTCCGCGCCGACGGATCGAGCCAGGGGTTTTCGACGAGAAGCACGCCAAGGAGAAGCTTAGGCGGGATCCTGTCCTTGCGTCCTTCGCGGATGAGTGCCGAGGCGATTTGCTCGGCTTTGCCCTCATCACGCGTGTACCGGCGGAGGACGCTCGTCAGGCTGATCATCTCCTCCGCATCGCTGGCGGCCATCCCCGTCACCATCACGGCAGGGTGCAAAAATACCGCTGCGCCGTTTGCGGCTGCCCGCGATGCGGTCCAGTACGAGGCCGCGGCAACGATCGCCGTCAGGCATGCTGCCCTGATGACCGTTCGCCTTCCCCGGGCGCTGATTGCAAGCTTGAGTTTCCAGGTGGGAGGGAGGTCCATCGGGTCTGGTTGGGGGCAGGAAAAAGGCGGCCGGTCGGAGACCGGGCCGCCGCTTCATTCTACTCACTCAATCTAGCCGATCAGCCGCCTCCGAACAACCCAAAACAGGGGTGAAAAAAGTGACACCTGAGAGCCTTGCCGGGGTAACACTGGTCGCGGCCTGATTTGTGAACTGGCCTTCCTCGCCCAACAGCTTCTTCCCCCTACCCGCCCATTTTGATGCCCCCTGCAATGTCATCTGTCGTGCCGTGCCTTGCTGCTCTTCTTCTCGTTATCCCGGCTTGCGCCAGCAAGGATGCAAGACCGTCCTCTGGCGTAGAGCAGATTCCGCTCGGCGGTCCCTCTTCGGTGACGCTCGCTGTCGATTCGCCCGCTATCTCTTCGACGGTTGCCGTCGACGCGGCGGCCTCCGGCACTCCGTCCGGCATCGCTGATACTGCCGGCAGAATCGACCGGACGATCACCGTGCCCTCGGTCTCAGGCCGAACCAGGAAAGACAGCATCGCCCTTGTGAGCGCGATCCGCTCTGGAATGAAAGACACCCGCTGGCCGGTGAAGGGGCCCGCGCCCCTGCCCGGGTCTATCCTGCCGGCGAAGCGGATCATCGCCTATTACGGCAATCCGCTTTCGAAGCGGATGGGCATTCTGGGGGAGCTTCCTCCCAACGAGATGCTGGCGCGGCTCGACAAAGAGGTTGCGCAGTGGCAGCGCGCCGACCCGTCCACTCCCGTTCAGCCCGCGCTGCACCTGATCGCGGTTGTGGCGCAGGGCGCGCCGGGAAGAGACGGCAAGTACCGTCTGCGCATGACGGACAGCCTGATCGAAACGGTCTCCCAATGGGCGGCGAATAAGAACGCGCTCCTCTTTCTCGACATCCAGGTTGGGCTCAGCACCGTGCAGGAAGAAATTCCGCGACTCGCCACCTTCCTCAAGCGGCCGAACGTCCATCTTGGGCTGGACCCGGAATTCGCGATGATGAAGTCCGGTCGCAAGCCCGGTGAGAAAATCGGCACGATGAGTGCGGCGGACATCAACTTCGCTTCCGGGTATCTCGCCGACCTGGTGCGGCAGAACAATCTTCCGCCCAAGGTTCTCGTCATCCACCGGTTTACGCGCGGCATGGTGACGGAGTCGCCGCAGATTCGGAAAGATCCGCGCGTACAGATCGTGATGCACATGGACGGTTGGGGACAGCCGTGGCTCAAGTACGACTCGTATCGCGACTACGTGACGGCTGAGCCGGTACAGTTCACCGGGTTCAAGCTGTTCTACAAGAACGACACGAAAAAGGGCGACCCGGTTCTCACCGCGTCGGAGTTGCTCCGGCTGCATCCGAAGCCGCTCTACATCCAGTACCAGTAGGACTCTAACTGCAGGGAGAACTGCAAAGCTGCCAGCTCGAAGCTGCAAGCAGCAAGCTTCCGGCTGCAAACGGAGCCGATTGGTCGGGCCGGTTCATCGCTATTTGCATTGAGAAATAATTATTGCTATCGACGGGCTTTGATTCGACGAGTGAAGTCGTGACGTAGACAGCCGGAGGCTTGCTGCTCGCCGCGGGCAGCAGGCAGCCTTGCCGTTCTTTGCTTTTCAACAACGCTCCGCTGAAGAAATCGCATAAGAGGTTCCCTCGCGCGCGGACCGCGCAGACCGCATTTTGGCGGGGTGCCGGACTTCCTTGAACAGGTCCGCTCGGCTCTGGCCGGGCACTACGACGTCGAGAGTGAGATCGGCCAGGGCGGGATGGCTACCGTTTACCTCGCCGGCGATCGGAAGCACCATCGCAAGGTCGCGATCAAGGTGCTCCGTGCCGAACTGGCGGCGGCGGTAGGGCCGGAGCGCTTTCTTCGCGAGATCGAGCTCGCTGCCGCAC
>JACCRL010000096.1 GCA_013813605.1 Gemmatimonadaceae bacterium | reverse complement strand
GCCGGTGGCAGCGTCGTCGCGGTTGACCGCGCTTGGGTGCCGGTCTGTGCGCCCGCGGTTGCGGACGCGGTTGCGGCAATCGCCAGCGCGGACGCGAGCGTGAGCGTGCGGATCATTGATCGACTCGTCAGCATTGAGCTAGTTCCTGTGCTTGAGGGTTAGCGCTGAGCTGACTTGCAAGATGCCTACCGCGGCCGGACTCGCTTGTAGGGACCCCGGGGCGGGTCTAGATTGCACTCCTGCAACCATCCTCGCCACAACCCGGCCCAATGTCCTCCCAGTCTGACCGCACCCTTCAGGAATCGACGACTTCCCTTCCGTCGGCAGAGGTCCTTGCCTCCGCCAAGCGTTTCTTCTCTCGGCAGAACGGGATTTACGCCGCTTTTCCGGAACAGGAGAGCGCGAGCCACGTGACGCTCCGTGGGCAGGGGGGAGAAGAGGTCGTGTTCGCGGCCGTGGCCGGAGCTGGCGGGACGCGCGTGACTGGATCCAGCTACCTGTTCGACCAGCAGGTATCGCGCTTCCTGGCAACGCTTCCGCCCGTCGCATGAGCACGCGCTTCGTGCGCAGCCTGCGCACCCGGGGAGACGCGATGAAGCTGGGCACCGGGTCAAGCGAAGTGCTCAGCTTGCGCGTTCAGGTGCTCGAGGCCTGGGACGCGATCAGGGTGGATGCCGATCCGTCGCAGACGGTTGGCGATCTCAAGCGTCTCGCCCTCGACGAGCTTCGCTCGGGCACGCATGACGCGGCAGATTACGTCGTGAAGCTGCACGGCTTCGAGATGCTGGACGAGAATGCCCCGCTTTCATCGACGGGCGCGAGGAACGGGTCGATCTTCCTCGTCACCGACAGAAGACGGCGCCCCGTACAATAGAAGCGAGCGTGGGTCCATGAGGCCCGCATTCATCTCCCACAGCGACTGCGGGCGGCACGACACCGGGTGGGGCCACCCCGAGCATGTCGGCCGCCTCCGCGCCGTCACGCGTGCGTTGCGCAACGATGCCGATCTCTTTCAGAACGTCGAGCATCTGGAGGGACGGCACGCCACCGAGTCCGAGCTGGCCATCGTTCACGACCCTGCTTACATCGGGAGCGTCAAGCGCGTGGTCGAGGGCGGCGGCGGCCGGCTCGACAACGACACCGTTGCGAGTCCCGGATCCTGGGACGCTGCGAGGGCAGCGGTAGGATCAGTTTTGATGGGTGTCGATCTCTCCGTCGCCGGCAGCCACCGGCGCGCTTTCGCGGCCGTGCGCCCTCCCGGACACCATGCCCTGCGTGACCGCGCGATGGGCTTCTGTATTTTCGGAAGTGTCGCCATAGCCGCCCATTACGCGCGCCAGAAGCATGCGCTCGCAAGGATTCTGATCGTCGATTGGGATGTACACCATGGCAACGGCACTCAGGCCCTCGTCGAATCGGAGCCCGACATCCATTTCGTATCCATGCACCAGTGGCCCTGGTATCCGGGCACGGGGTCCGCCGCCGACCGCGGACCGCACCGGAATGTCTGGAACGTGCCACTTGCCGCCGGACTTCCCCGCGCCACCTACGTTGACGAGCTCGAAAACGCCGTCGATGCGGCGACGAAGGGATTCGTTCCCGATCTCATCATCATCTCCGCCGGCTTCGATTCGCTGGCCGGCGATCCGCTCGGCGGCTTCACGCTGGAGATCGATGACTTCGAGCAGCTGACGCGATCGCTCGCGGCGCGAGCCGAAGCGTGGTGCGCGGGCCGCCTCGTCAGCGCGCTGGAAGGGGGCTACGCCCCCGACAGAACGGCCGAAGCTGCCGTCCGTCATCTGGCCGCGCTCGCCTCATGACGGCTATCTTGAACCGTCAGCTACACGCTCCCGTCGTCGCCTCGCTACCCGGTCCGAAATCCTGATGAGCACGGCCTTGAATCACGTTCCGCCGCCCGGGGCTCCCATTGTCGCGGGGCCCGCCCCCGGTGAGCAGCAGCTATGGAGCTGCTACCACGACCCGAGCGGATTCGTGCGCGAAAACCTGGCTCCCGAGGAAATCGCCTGCGTCTTCGCGTCAGGAGAGGGAACTCTCTGGGTCGACATCGATACCCGGCGCCCGGAAGAGACGAAGCTCCTCAAGACGATCTTCAATTTTCACCCGCTTGCACGCGAGGACGCGCTCAATCCTCAGTCACGCGTGAAGCTCGAAGAGTTCGCCACCTATCTGGTGCTGATCGTCCGCACGGTTGCGTTCGCCGAGGAGACGGAAGACCCTTACGATCTCGAGACAGTCAACATCACGTTCTTTCTCGGCAAGAACTACGTCGTTACCGTGCACGGCGCGGATACGGCGCCCGTGAGAAGCACGGCTGAGCTGCTGCGCCGCAAGCCGGAGCTGGCGAAATACGGTCCGGCGCGGCTGATGCACGCGATCGTCGATGTCGCCATCGATGCGTACTTTCCGATCATCGACAAGCTCGACGAGTTCATGGACGGACTCGAGGAGCGGGTGTTCGCCGACTTCGACCAGGGTGCGCTCAGGGACGTGTTCGCCGTCAAGCGTCTCGTGCTGACCCTGAGGCGCCACCTCGCGCCGCAGCGCGACGCCTTCAACATCCTGACGAACCGGCCCAGCTCACTCCTGACGCCGGAAACCCAGGTGTACTTCCGGGACATCCACGACCACGTGCTCCGGATTCACGAATCGCTCGAGACCTACCGCGACCTGCTCAGCAGCACGATGGACAGTTATCTAACACAGGTCTCCAATCGTCTAGGGTTGACGACCAAGGGGCTGAGCGTGGTGGCCACGATCAGCCTGCCGTTCGTTGTCGTTTCGGGAATGTGGGGAATGAACTTTCAGAATATTCCACTCAGCTCGCATCCACACGGTTTCACCATCCTCGTCGTCTCACAGCTCGCTCTCGGGCTCATCCTCCTCGCTGCTCTCAGATGGCGCAAAATTCTCTGACCGCGCTCAGGGTCTACGGCGTAGCCGCCGTGGATTCAGCGCAGACATCTTCGCTGGCCAATTCAACCAGTCTGGTCCACTATCGCGCCCTTGCGGCGGTGGTGGAGCCGAGCGCCTACTCCAACGTCTCACTCGACGAAAAGGAGATGGAGCATTACCTGGCGATACTGGACGAGGTGACAACCCACGCCGCGGTACTTCCCGCGCCGCCGGGCACGGTCTTCCGCTCCCACGGAACGCTTACCGCGTGGCTCGAGCTGCACTACTTCACGCTCACCGAGGCAATGAACGTGATCGAGGGTCACAGTGCGGCCCGCGTCAGCATCAGGACGCCGGGCACGCCGCAGGAAGCCGGAGGAGCGGAGAAGAGCTTTCAGGCGCTCGCGGCGGAGAGCCTGCGCGCGCTTCGTGGGCAGGCAGTCGCGACGGTGACACTGCCGCATGCGGATGAGGATGAAGCGGAGGGCATAATTGCCCGGGCATCGTTTCTCATCGACGGACAGCGCTGGACGCAGTTCGAAGAAGCGGTTTCGGTCGAAGCGAAGCGCCAGTCGGCGGTCGACTTCCAGGTCACAGGACCGTGGCCGCCGTACGATTTCGTGCGCATGCAGTTCGGCACCTGAGCCGATGTTCTGCACGGATTGCGGGAGCTGGAATCGCGCCGAAGCGGCGCGGTGCGTGAAGTGCGGAATCAGAATGCCCGCATCAGCGGACAAGCGGCAGACGCCGCCTGACGCGTCGGTGACTGCGCTGCGGCAGGTGACTGGCGGGCGATACACCATCATGCACCGCGTTGGAGAGGGGGGCATGGCGAGCGTCTATTATGCCGTCCACGTGTGCCTCGACTCGCCGGTGGTCATCAAGGTTCTCCATCCGCACCTTGCACGCGAGAAAGAGATGCGCGAGCGGTTCCGACGTGAAGCGGAATCAGCCGCACAGCTCGTACACCCGCACATCTGCTCGATCATCGACTTCGGTATGGTTGACGACCACGTCTACCTCGTGATGCCCTACCTCGCTCGCGGCACCCTCAGCGACCGCATCGGCGGACATCGCTCGCTGCTGCCGGAGACGACGGCTGCCGTCGCGGCGCAGGTCGCGACCGGCCTCGATTACGCGCACCGGCGCGGGCTCGTGCACCGCGACATCAAGCCGGACAACATCCTCTTCGATGAGGACGAAAACGCGCTCGTCACCGACTTCGGTATCGCCACCGGGCACTTTCGCAGCCGCATGACCGGGAGCGGCAACGTCATGGGTACGCCGCACTACATGTCGCCCGAGCAGGCGCGCGGAAAGCTTCTCGATGGCCGTAGCGACGTTTACGCTCTCGGCGTCGTGATGTACGAGACGCTGCTTGGCTTCCCGCCGTTCGATGGCGCGGACAGCTACTCCATCAGCTACAAGCACGTAACCGAGACTGCGGTGTCTCCGGAGCTGGTCGATTCACGCATTCCCCCGCAGCTCGCCGCGATCGTCATGCGCTG
Organism: Gemmatimonadaceae bacterium; assembly: GCA_013813605.1. GTDB lineage: Bacteria > Gemmatimonadota > Gemmatimonadetes > Gemmatimonadales > Gemmatimonadaceae > UBA4720. The sequence goes on along the minus strand of JACCRL010000096.1, from coordinate 734 downwards.
CCTCGAGAAGCGCCCCGCCGATCGGTACGAGCGGGGGAACGACCTCGCCGATGCCTTGATCGGCTTCCTCGCCACGGCGACCGCCGTGACCGAGCTCCGCATGGCCCGCACCGCCCGGATGACTCCGCTCACCGCGGCTGCCGGATGAAGCTCTCGCACCAGACAATTGAGCTGAAGCCAACACACCCGTTCGTGATCGCGCGCGGTGGTTACGCGCACCACATGAACGTCATCGTGCGACTCGCGGATGACGAGGGGAACGAGGGTTTCGGCGAAGCAGCACCCAACAAGTACTATGGCGAGTCGGTGGCGACCGTCTCGGCGGCGCTGGACCAGTTCGCCCCTCTCATCAGGGCGGCCGACCCGTTCGGAATCGAGCGGATCGAGTCCGCAATTGGGCAGGCGCTGCAGAAAAATGCCGCCGCGAAGAGCGCGGTGAGTGCGGCGCTCCACGACCTCGTCGGCAAGCGACTGGGGCTCCCGGTCCACCGCCTGTGGGGACTGGACGCGCGGGATGCGCCGCAATCCAGCTTCACCATCGCCATCGCGGACAACGCTGTTCTCCGGCAGCGCGTCGCCGAGGCGAAGGATTATCCGATCCTGAAGATCAAGCTCGGCACGGATCGCGATGAAGAAATCGTCCGCATCGTGTACGATGCCGCTGCCGGAAAGAGGCTGAGAGTTGATGCGAATGCGGCGTGGACGCCAAAGCACGCGGTCAGGATGAGTGGCTT
>JACCRL010000062.1 GCA_013813605.1 Gemmatimonadaceae bacterium | reverse complement strand
GAACACGGACCCGGAGATCGTCGGATGAGCCATATGTTCCTTCGACGCCATGACTTCGGGATCGGTCGATACTTCCGGCGAGTCGCGCGGGCGCGGTGTCACTTCGGTCACGACCGGAGCGCTCGGCGGTGGCGCGGCGCGTACGGTGGTTGCCGCACCAAGCACAACCGGGGGAACACCGCTCAGATCGTTTGTGCTCACGGATCGGTAGCCAATTTCCTGTCCAGGCGCGAGACGCCCACCACCCCGGTGGGCGTCTTTTTTGACCCCCGCATGAACTTGTGCAGGTGTTCGGCGAATTTTGCGAGGAGCTCATAATGTCGAATCAACGGATCGCGTTCGCTGCTCTCCTCTTCGGGGGAGCGCTGTCGTGCGCTTCATCCGCCGGCACCCCCGCGACGCAGGGCGCGCCGGTGCACGACGTTGTCATTCGCGGCGGAACGATCTACGATGGCAGCGGCGCGGCTGGACGCGTTGGAGACATCGCGATTGATGGTGACAGCATTGTCGCCATCGGAAGTCCGGGCAGCGTCCGGGGAAGAACCGAGATCGATGCGCGGGGCCTGGCTGTCGCCCCGGGTTTCATCAACATGCTGAGCTGGGCCAACGAATCGCTCCTCCACGACGGTCGCAGTCAGGGAGACGTCCGGCAGGGAGTGACCCTCGAGGTGATGGGCGAAGGCTGGTCGATGGGACCGATCAACGGGAGCATGCGAAAGCAACTGATCGACGACCAGAGCGACATCAGGTATGACGTCCCGTGGACGACGCTTGGCCAGTACCTCGAGCACCTCGTGAGCCGCGGCGTGTCCACCAACGTCGCATCCTTCGTTGGCGCGACGACGCTGCGCGTGCACGAGATCGGCTACGCTGACCGGCCGCCGAGTGCGGACGAGCTGTCACGCATGCAGGCCCTCGTGCGCGCGGCGATGGAACAGGGCGCGCTCGGCATCGGCTCGTCGCTGATTTACGCGCCCGCGTTCTACGCGAAGACCGATGAGCTGATCGCGCTGAACCGCGCCGCCGCACCCTACGGCGGCATGTACATCTCGCACATGCGGAGCGAGGGCGCACGCCTTCTCGAAGCGATCGACGAGTTGATCACGATCGCGCGCGAGGCGAGCGTACCGGCTGAGATCTATCACCTGAAGGCGGCAGGCCAGTCGAACTGGAGCAAGCTGGCGCCGGCGATCGCAAAGGTCGAAGCAGCGCGCGCCAGCGGCGTACGCATCAGCGCCGACATGTACACTTACATTGCCGGCGCGACCGGCCTGGATGCAGCAATGCCACCCTGGGTGCAGGAGGGCGGATACAAGGAATGGGCGAAGCGACTTGCAGATCCGGCAATTCGCGAGCGCGTCGCGCGCGAAATGCGTACGCCTACCGACAAGTGGGAAAACTTCTTTGTCGGCGCGGGCTCGCCAGACAAGATCATTCTGATTTCGTTCAGGAACGATTCGCTGAAGCCACTCACCGGTAAGACTCTCGCTGAGGTCGCGCGCATGCGCGGCAAGTCGGCGGAAGAAACGGCGATGGACCTCGTGATCGAGGATGGCAGCCGAGTCGGCGCCGTCTACTTCCTGATGTCGGAAGACAATGTGCGACGCCAGGTGAGACTCCCATGGGTGAGCTTCGGTTCGGACGAGGGCTCATACGCGCCGGAAGGAGATTTTCTCAAGAGCAGCGCACACCCGCGCGCGTACGGAAACTTTGCTCGTCTGCTCGGCCGCTACGTCCGTGACGAGAAGCTGATTCCCCTTGAAGAAGCAATCAGGAGACTGACTTCCCTCCCCGCCGAAAACATGAAACTGAGAAAGCGAGGTAAACTCGCCTCCGGCTACTTCGCTGACGTAGTGGTATTCGATCCACGAACAATCGCCGATCACGCGACCTTCGCCGCCCCGCACGCCTACGCAACAGGCGTCACCCACGTCTTCGTAAACGGCACGCAAGTCCTCCGCAACGGCGAGCACACGGGCGCGAAACCGGGCCGAGTGGTGCGCGGTCCGGGCTGGACCGGCTGGCGCTCCGCGCCCTGACGCTCTTCTCGCGCGCCAGCCTCTTTAATTCCGGGTTTTTTTGCGCGGGTCGTCGGGCTGCACTCCTGTCTCCGGCGGCTACGCTCACTCGGGCGGAGCCCAAAGCGCGGGTGCCCGCTCCGCGGGCAGCCGCTGGTCTCCTTGGTCGTTCGCTTTGGAAAGCCGCCTGCGCAGGAGTCCAACCC
>JACCRL010000053.1 GCA_013813605.1 Gemmatimonadaceae bacterium | reverse complement strand
CGCCTCCTCCGCCACCGCCACCGCCGCGCTTCTCGCGCAGGGCAAGCTCGTAGTTCCAGACGGCATCGGAGTCCGCCGACGCCACCGTCAGCACCTGCTTGTAACGCGCCAGCGCGCTGTCGAGCGGAGCCGCAGCCGAATCCTTCGCGCGAAGACCCTGAACGAGGTAGTCGAGCCCGAGGTTGAAGCGGGCGCGGTGCTGAACCTCGGCGTCCTTTGACTCGGCGGCGGAGGTGAGTGGGGTGACGGCGGCGGCGAGCGAATCCTGACGGATCAGCTCCGTACCCGCGTTATAGCGCGCAATGGCGGGCTTGTCGCGCCCGGCCGGACGGCTGCACCCCACGGTCAGCATCAGCATTGCGGCTGTCGTTGCCGCCGCGGCGACGGCCCTGCCACGTCGGCGGCGCGTGAGCGAGAAAGTATCGAGAGCCAGCAGCAGGAGCGCCGGAAGGAGAAACCACTGGAACTGAAGGCCGAGATTCTCCCCTGACACCGATGCGCGCGGCGTCGCGGTGAGCGTGTTGAGCGCGGCGCGGATGCGGCTCGCGCGGTCAGTGTCGCGCGCGTCAATGAAGACTCCCTTCGCCTCGGCGGCGGCGGCGCGAAGGATGTCGGGCTGGTACCGGGTAACGACGACTGATCCATTTTCGTCGCGCTTCTGCGTCACGACTCCGCTTGCGACGACCGGAATCGTCGCGCCGGCGGCCGTCCCGAACCCGACGGTGATCAGCGACACGTTGGCCTCCCGCGCTCTCCTGGCGGCCGAAATGACCTCGTCGGCGTTGTCGAGCTCTTCACCATCGCTCATCAGAACGATCGCGCGGTCACCCTCTTCCTTGCTGAGGGTGAGCAGGTTGGTCGCCTGGCGGATGGCGCTGCCGAGCGAGCTGCCCCCCTGACCGACGATCGATGGGTCGAGGTTGTCGAGAAAGAGGTCGAGCGCGCTGTTGTCGACGGTGAGTGGGGAGAGGATGTAGCTTCGTCCCGCGAAGGCGAGCAGTCCGAACCTGTCTCCTGGTGAGATATCGCGCAGCCGGTTTATCTCACGCTTAACCGCGGCGAGGCGGCTCGGAAGCTCGTCTCCGGCAAGCATCGAGTTCGATGCATCGACGGCGAGCACGACGTCGACTCCTTCCGACCGGACAACTGTTCTCTCCACGCCCCAGCGCGGGCCGGCGAACGCAATCGCGATCAGCAGCGACGCGAGCGCGAGGCGAAGCATGCGTGTCCAGCTTCGCTGCGGCGTGAGTGATGGGGCGAGCCGCGCGGTCATTGCGGGCGTGCCGAGTCGCGCGAGCTTGCGCGCTCGCGCCTGTAATCCGGCGCGCGCCAGCCACGCGGTGAGCAGCGGGAGCACGATCGCGAGCGGCAGCGCCCACGGCCACTGGATGAACTTCAGCATCATGGAAGTGGAGACTTCCATGCGACCAGTCCGAGCTCAGCGATTAAGGCGAGCAGGCCAACGATCAGCGGCCAGCGAAACAGCTCGCGAAAGCGGACGACGGTGCTCGACCTGACGGGTGTTCTTTCAAGCAGATCGATCTGCTGGACGATGTTCTGGAGCGCCGCTGCATCGCGCGCCCTGAAATATCGTCCGCCGCTCATAGTGGAAAGATTGGCAAGCAACGCATCGTCGATCTGCACCGGCTGGTAGGCGAAACGCAGCCCTTCCGGACCCCGACCGATCGGGACGGGCGCCATGCCGACACTGCCGACGCCGATCGCGTAAATCCTGATGCCGTACGCTGCCGCCGCTTTTGCGGCGGTCAGGGGATCGACGTCGCCCATGTTGCTGATTCCGTCGGTGAGCAGGATCATAACCTTCGACTTGCCGGGTGCGTCGCGCAGCCGGTTGGCGGCGGTGGCGATCGCGGTGCCGATGGCGGTGCCGTCGACCAGCTGCCCGGCGGTGAGATTGGCAACGGCCTGCATCACCACCGGGTAGTCGGTGGTGAGGGGGACCTGGGTGAGCGCCTCGCCGGCGAACGCGACGATGCCGATGCGGTCGGACGTGCGGCGCGAGATGAAGTCGCGAACTTTTTCCTTTGCGACTTCGAGCCGGTTGCGCGGTCGAAAGTCCTGCGCCAGCATCGAGCTCGAGAGGTCGATGGTGATGACAATGTTGATTCCCTCCCTCGTCAGCGTCTCCTTGTGCGCGCCGGCGCGCGGCCGCGCGAGCGCGATGACGAACGCAAAGAGCGCAATATTACGGAGGGCGAAGATCGCCTTCGGAATCCATTTGCCCGTTGACGGCCCGGCGGCGAGAACGGCGGTGCGCGAGAACACGATCGCGTCCTTCCTGCGTCGCCTTCTCCAAACCCACCAGACGGGAATGAGGAGTAGCAGCAGCAGCGCGAGCGGCGCGTAGAAGTCGAAGAGGCCGAAGACGCTCATGCGGCCCGCGCCTTTGACTTCTCCAGCGTTTCGGCCTTGTGCGCCGACTCCACGGCCTCGACGGCGGCACGCGCGATCGCTCCGCCACGCACCGCCTCATCGTCCGACACAGTGCCGCGCGCAAACTTTACCAGGTCGGCAGTCTCGAGGACCGGCGTGAGATCGCCGGCGACCGAGGCGCGCGACTGCATCGCATCAAGGAGCTCGGCAGTCGTGTTGGAGCGGCGCACTCCCGGAACGCGCGCAGCCAGGTACACGCGCGCCACGTCCACCACTGCCTCGACATATTCCTCCGACCGCCCCTCACGGATCAACTCCAGCTTTTCGATGCGCGCGAATGCCTGCTGTGC
>JACCRL010000051.1 GCA_013813605.1 Gemmatimonadaceae bacterium | reverse complement strand
ACATTGCGGAGCGTGACCTGTCGCCCTTCTCCGGATGCTCGTGCCCGAGCACATGCAGCGTTCCGTGGACGACGAGGCGCAGCAGCTCCTCGCCGGCGGGGACGCCCTCGCGTCTCGCATTCGCGCGCGCGATCTCCGGGCAGATGTAAATGTCCCCAATCACCGCGCCGCCCGCGCGAGCTTTCCCGAAGCCGAACGAGATCACGTCGGTGGCTCCCAGGTGTCCGAGGTAGCGCTTGTTGAGATTGGACATCGCGGCCCTGCCGAGAAATGTCACCGAAATCATGGCGTCCCTGACCCGCTCCGCGCGGAGCGCAGCAAGAGCGGCAGCGCGAATTCGTACCCGCGATATGGAGAGCCGCCGGACGCTCGACGAGATGTCAATGGCGGTGTGGTGCTGCTTTCTCATGCGGCAACGGCGTCAGGCGCCGGAATCGTCCGCGTAGGCCTTGATGATCTCCCTTACCAGGCGGTGCCGGACGACATCGGCTTCGGTCAGGTAATAAAAACCGATGCCTTCGATGCCGGGAAGAATCCGCTCGATCTGCACCAGCCCCGAATCCTCGCGGCGCGGGAGGTCGATCTGCGTCTTGTCGCCCGTAATCACCGCCTTCGAGTTCACACCAAGCCGCGTCAGAAACATTTTCATTTGCGCGTTGGTCGCATTCTGCGCTTCGTCGAGAATGACGAACGCATCCGCAAGCGTGCGGCCACGCATGTAGGCCAGCGGGGCGATCTCGATCGTGCGCGTCTCGAGTGCTTTCTGCACCCGCTCGGGGGGCATCATGTCCTCGAGCGCGTCGTACAACGGGCGCAGGTAGGGATCGACCTTTGCCTGCATGTCGCCGGGGAGAAAGCCGAGACTCTCGCCCGCTTCCACCGCAGGCCTGGCGAGCACGATGCGGCGCACGCGCTTCCTGGCGAGAGCGTCAACTGCCGCCGCAACGGCAAGATAGGTCTTGCCCGTGCCAGCCGGCCCGATGCCGACGACGATGTCGTTCTCCACCATCAGCTTCATGTAGTCCGCCTGGCCGCTCGTCTTCGCCTGGATGATTTTGCGGACGCCCGGGAGGACGATGCGGGTGTCGGCGTCAGAGCCGTGTCCGTTTCCGTCGCGCGGCGTGTCGATCGACATGCGGAGCACGTCGTCGGCGGTGAGCGGCATCTGCTGCTTCGCGGTGTCGATCATCCGCTGCGCGATCGGCACTGCCCGGTGGACGGAATCCGCGGGGCCGGAAATGCTGAGCATGTCGCCGCGCAGCGAGACCCGGGCGCCCGTCTGCCGCGCGAGCTCGACGAGGTTTTCGTCGTTCACGCCGGCGAGAGTGAGCATGTCCGCGCCTTCCGTCGAGAGGCGCTGGGTGGAGGTTTCTTCGGTTGTTGTCACTGCTTCAGTCGCTCGAGATGAAGGTCATGGAGATCCTTGTCGGGGACCGCGGTTGGGGCTCCCTCGAAGAGAGCGCGCGCGGCGGTGGTCTTCGGAAAGGCGATTACATCACGGAGCGATGTCGCTCCGGAAAGCATCATCACCAGACGATCGAAGCCGAGCGCGATACCGCCGTGCGGCGGAGCGCCGGCACTCAGTGCGTCAAGAAGGAAGCCGAAGCGCGTCTGTGCGCTCTCGTCGTCGATACCGAGCTGTCCCAGCACGCGCCGCTGCAATCCCGGGTCACTGATGCGAATGCTGCCGCCGCCGAGCTCGGTGCCGTTGTAAACGACATCGTAGGCCAGCGCCCGCACACCCTCAGGTTGCGATTCCAGCAATCCCAGATCGTCGGGGTGCGGTGAGGTGAAGGGATGGTGCACCGAAGTCAGCACGCCATCTGTGCAGCTGAAGAGCGGGAAGTCCGTCACCCAGACGAAAGCCCGTGCATTGGATGGCACGAGCGAGAGTCTGACTGCCGCGTCCTGGCGCACGCGGTCGATCGCCGGATTCGAGATGTTGTCGGAACCCGCGACCAGCAGGCAGAGATCTCCCTCCGCAAGGCGAAGGTGATCGGCGCGTCCGGCATCGAGAAACTTTGCCGCCGGGCCTTCCAGCCCAGTCGGCGTGCGCTTGAGACGGATCAGCCCGGCCGCCCCGGCGGACTTCGCCACCGCCTCCATCTCGTCCACCTGCTTGCGCGACAGCGCGGCGCCGCCGGGAATTCGCAGGCCGCGCACTCGCCCGCCGGCACCAAGCGCGGAAGTGGTGATTCCGAATTCGGTTCCGCTGAAAACTTCGCTGGCATCGAAGGCTTCCAGCGCATACCGCATGTCCGGGCGGTCGGAGCCGAATCTCTCCATCGCCTCCGCATAGGGCAGCCGCTCGAACCGGTCGGGAATCTCGATGCCCGCGACGGCAAAGAGCACGGCCAGCATCTCTTCCGTCAGGCGCATGATGTCCTCGCGATCGACGAACGCGGCCTCGATGTCGATCTGCGTGAACTCCGGCTGGCGGTCGGCGCGAAGGTCCTCGTCACGAAAGCACCGCGCGATCTGGAAGTAGCGGTCGAAGCCTGACACCATCAACAGCTGCTTGTAGAGCTGGGGCGACTGCGGCAGCGCGTAGAATTCACCCTCGTGCACGCGGCTCGGCACGATGTAGTCGCGCGCGCCCTCCGGCGTTGGCTTGGTGAGGATCGGCGTCTCGATCTCGAGGAACCCGCGCTCGTCGAGAAAGCGTCGCGTCGCCTGCTGGAGGTGGTGACGCAGCACGAGATTCTGCTGGAGCTCCGGCCGCCGCAGGTCGAGGTGCCGGTGGCGGAGGCGGAGCTCCTCGGCGGCCAGCTTCTCTCCGCGTCCCCGCGCCACGGGAATGGCCGGAGTTTCAGCGGGGCCGACGACGCGAAATGAGGTTGCCTGTATTTCGACGGCACCGGTTGCCATCTCCGCGTTCCGAACTTCCGCTGGACGGAGCTCGACTTTACCCTCGACGATAATCACGCTTTCGAGGCCGAGCTTCGCGGCGCGCTCAATAACCTCGGCTGGCGTGGACTTTGGGTCGAAGGAGACCTGCACGATCCCGGCGCGGTCACGGAGGTCGAGAAAAACGATTCCGCCGAGGTTGCGCGTGCGGTGAACCCAGCCGCCGAGTACCACCGATTCGCCGGCGTCGGTCTCGCGAATATCGCCGCAGAGATTCGTGCGCTGGGCGGTCCTGAAAACGGAGCGCGGAGGGGTTCCGCCGGGCTGCGTCAGCGCAGGCCCCGCGGCGAATTGAAGCAGTTACTACGGATGTTCAGCGTTGTCCGGGAAAGAGCGAAAAAGAGTACGTCTGTGACAGGGTGGAGCGGGTTAAATTTAGTAGTCGCATATACTTGGTGGAAGGAGATGGAAGTGCAGGCAACGCGTCCGGAGGCGTCACCGGCAAAGAAAAACCTCCTCAACGTATTGCCCGCCGAAGCTGAGCAGGCGGTTCGTGCGTTCGCGATCGCCAGCGGTGAGCCGCCGTTCCGCGCCGCCCAGGTGGTGCGCCACCTCTGGCTCAACCCCGCCCCCGATTTCTCGGCGATGACGGACCTGCCTGCCGGCTTTCGCGCACGACTCGCCGAGGCTTTCACGATCCCGCGCCTCGAGCTGGCGGCGAGACAGATCTCCGCCGACGGAACCGAGAAGTTTCTTTTCCGGCTGCACGACGGCGAGTTCATCGAAACGGTCGCGATTCCCGAAGGCTCGCGCCTGACGCTCTGCATCTCGTCCCAGGCCGGGTGCGCACTGCAGTGCGCGTTCTGCGCGACCGGGGCGATGGGATTCACGCGGAATCTCGAGATGTTCGAGATCGCCGGGCAGGTGAGAGAGATGAAGCTGCTTTCCCCGGCGCTATCGCCAACGAACATCGTGTTCATGGGGATGGGAGAGCCGCTCATGAACTGGCGGGCAGTGGATCCCACGCTGACGATCCTCAATTCACCGCAGGCGCTTGGCATCGGCGCCCGCCACATCACCGTCTCCACGGTCGGCGTTCTGCCCGGAATCATCGCCCTGGGAAAGCGCCCCGAACAGTTTCGCCTCGCGATCTCCGTACACGCGCCGAGCGACGAGCTAAGGCAGTCCCTGATGCCAATCAACACCAAATACCCTCTTGCAAGCGTGATCGAGGCGGGTAAAGTGTTCGACCGCCGCGTCACGTTCGAGTATGTGATGTTGGGGGGTCTGAACGACCAGGCTGAGCACGCAACGCAGCTCGCCGCCCTCGCCCGTGACTGCCGCGCGTTCGTGAATCTGATCCCGCTCCACCCGGGCGGCGCGGGAGACTTTACGCCGTCCACGACAGAGCAGATCCATTTCTTTTCGCGCCGGCTGCGCGCCGCCGGAGTCGAGGTCGCGGTACGCAAGAGCCGCGGCACCGACATCGCCGCCGCGTGCGGCCAGCTACGGGTAGAACGGCAGCGGGGGCGGGCGCCAGTCGGCGCCGAGAATGACGGTGACATCCACGTAGCGTGAAGCGTCGGGCCGGGATTGCACGCCGGCCTGCATCGCCCGTCCCACCACATTGGCCCAGTCCGGATGCTGAGACCGGTCGAGTACGAGTGTTACGGCGCGTTGCTCAGCAGTATTTCCCGATGCGACGACATCGAATCCCCGGTCGCGGAGAAAGAGAGTTGCGCGCCTCGCAAGCCCGCGGGTGCGTGTTGCATTTAGCACCTCGACCTTGATACGCGTTCCGGCGGGTGCTCTCGCGTCGGCGGGCGGTCCCGCCGCCGCCACCGGCGCGGGGGTGAGAAAGCGGGCTTCTCCCCACCGCTTCCACGCGAACCATCCGAGGAGACCGAGAACGACCAGCGCCAGCAGCACCCGGCCGTAGCCACGGCCGCCCGTTCTCACCTCAGGCTATTCCACAGCGCTACGGTCTCGGGGAAGATGTGATTTCCTTCACGGACCGACCATTCGAGGCGGAAGCGCACCACTTGGCGGAACACCTCCTCGAAGGAGTGTGGCACCTGGCTG
>JACCRL010000019.1 GCA_013813605.1 Gemmatimonadaceae bacterium | reverse complement strand
GCACCAAACCGGCCCGCCTCTATCGCCCGCACCTGGCGCTCCAGCGCCCGCTCGGCGGCCCGCTGCATGTCGATGTCGAGCGTCGTGTAGACTTTCAGTCCCTGCTGGTAGAGTTGCTTGCCGAACTGCGCGTCGAGCTGCTGCCGTACCCACTCGACGAAGTACGGTGCGGTTTCTCCCGCTTCCGTTTTGCTCGCGAGCTGCAGCGGATAAGCGCGCCCCTCCCTTGCTTCGGCGTCGCTGATGAGGCCGTTGTTGCGCATCAGGGCGATGACCGTGTTACGCCGCTGGATGGCGCGCTCCGGATGGCGGACGGGATTGTAGCGCGACGGCGCCTTGGGGAGCGCGGCAAGAGTCGCCGCCTCGGCGAGATTGAGGTCGCGAACGGATTTTCCGAAGTAGCGCTGCGACGCCGTTTCAACTCCGTAGGCGCCGTTGCCGAGATCGATCTGGTTAAGGTAAAGCTCGAGAATCTTGTTCTTGTCGTACTTCGCCTCGATCTCGCGGGCAACCTTTGCTTCCTTCAGCTTGCGGACGATGTTCTTTTCGCGCGAGATCTGGTCCGGGAACACGTTGCGCGCGAGCTGCATCGTGATCGTTGAGAAACCCTGCGAGAAGCCGCGCGCCGGAGCACGCAGAATCACCGTCGTGGCGCGGTTCCAGTCCACTCCGGCGTGATTGAAGAAACGCTTGTCTTCGGTGTTGACGAACGCATCGGTGACGATTTTCGGGATCTCGTCGATCTTCACGAGCGTGCGCCGCTCGAGCCCGAGCTCGGCGATGAAGCGCCCATCGACGGCGTAGAGCTTCGAGGTCTGGTTGGGTGTGTAATCGGCCAGCGCCTCGATGGACGGGCACTGGTTGCCGCGGCAGATGAGCGCCCACGATGAATAAAGGAGCCCCGCGCCCAGCGAAACCATGAACGTCAGTCCGAGCAGCAGCGCTCGGACCGCCGTCGGGTGGCGCTTGCGGAAGGTTCGTTTGCTGGAAGGCATCCAGGTTGAAAGGTAACCGACGCGCGGATAAGGTGACACGGTAAGCGGGCGCCGGTATCTTCCACGAAATGACCGACACTTTGCTCGCCGAGCTGTCGTGGCGCGGAATGCTCTACCAAAGCACCGACAACGTCGCCGACGCCCTCGGCGGCGGAACGGTGACGGGATATGCGGGCTTCGATCCCACCGCGCCCAGTCTCCATGTCGGGAGCCTCGTGCCGGTGATGGGTCTTGTCCACCTGCAGCGGAGCGGGCACCGTCCGATCGCCCTCGTCGGCGGCGGAACGGGAATGGTGGGCGACCCGAGCGGAAAGACATCCGAGCGCCAGCTCGCTGCAACCGAGACAGTCGATGCGAACGCGCGGTCGATCGGGTCGCAGCTGGAGCGCTTTCTCGACTTCAGCGGTCCTCGCGCGGCACTGATGAGAAACAACGCTGACTGGCTGCGCCCGCTCAACGCCGTGGATTTCCTGCGCGACGTCGGCAAGCACTTCACGATCAACTACATGCTCGCCAAGGATTCGGTGCAGTCGCGCATCGAGGGCGGCATCTCGTTCACGGAATTCTCGTACATGCTGCTGCAGGCGTACGATTTCCTCGAGCTGAACCGGCGCGATGGCGTGACGCTGCAGATTGGCGGGAGCGATCAATGGGGCAACATCACCGCCGGCCTCGAGCTGATTCGCCGCATGGATGGGAAAACGGCGCACGGGATCACCTTCCCCCTCTTTACTACGGCGAGCGGCGGGAAGTTCGGCAAGACTGAAGCCGGAACGGTGTGGCTCGATCCCGAGCTCACTTCGCCGTACAAGTTCTATCAGTTCTGGGTCAACACCGACGACCGCGACGCGGGGAAATCGCTACGCCTGTTCACGCTGTTATCGCACGAGACAATCCAGGAGCTCGAGAGCGCGCTCGCGGCGGCACCGCAGAAGCGCGAGGCACAACAGGCGCTGGCGCGCGAGATCACCGCCCGCGTGCACGGCGAGGAATCGGCGCGCGTCGCCGAGGAGGTTTCCGCAATCCTCTTTGGAAAGAGTGATCCTGCTGCGCTGTCCGAGAAGGTGCTGCGGGCACTGAGCCGCGAGGTGCCGTTCGTCGAGGCGAATGTCACGCCGACGATTCTCGATGCGCTCGTGCTGCTCAGGCTCGCCGCGTCCAAGGGCGCCGGGCGCCGGCTGCTACAGCAGGGAGGTATCTACCTCAACGGAAAACGCATCGGGGATAATGAGGATCTCACGACTACGGCGATGCTGCCGGGCGGACACTATCTGCTGCGGAAGGGAGCGCGGGATTACGGGTTGATCCGGGTTCGCGGCTAGGGAACGGCATCAGCAAAAAAAAAGCCTCCACCCATTGGGCGGAGGCTTTCCTGAAACCCTGACCTACCCGTCGGCGGATTGATCTCCCGCCGCGCGCGCCGCCCGCTTCGCCTTGGGCTTGGCATCCTGCGCCTGTTCGTACCAGTTGTCGAGGGACCTCTGCGCGAGATCTCTGCCGCCAAGACCGAATGCCAGTCCCGAAGCAAGCGCGAGCGCTCCGACGAAGCCCATCACCAGCGTGTTGATCAGCGCCGTCGCGATGCCCAGCTGATTCACGGCGATGACGATGCCGAACACCCATACCGCCGTGCGCGCTACACGGGCGAGGGTTTCCGGATTCGAGAACCCTCCCTCCGCACTCGCTCCCCGCACCACGTTTCCGAGTGCGCGGGCGGCGATTCCGGCGATGAAGAGGACGACCATCGCGACGACCAGATTCGGGAGCCACAGCAGCAGCTGGCGCATCACGTCGGATACGGCCGGCAGACCGAGCGTGTCGAACGCCACCAGCAACACGACGATGCGAATGAGCCACTTCACCAGTCCGGCGACAATTCCGGCCGGATCGGTGCCGGTCCCCATCTTGTTCATGAAATCGCCGAGACCCGACCGCTGCATCAGCTCGTCGAAGCGAATCGCGCGAAGCAGGCTCAGCACGGCGCGGGCGACCAGCGAGGAGACGAACCACCCGATCGCAACGATGAGGATGAAGCCGAGGATGCGGGGAATGGCGCCCAGTATCATCGAGAACGCATCGCGAAACGACTCGACGAACGTGTCCCCGAACGAGCGTTCAACCGGAACCGTCTGCACGGGAACTGTCTGAACAGGAGGGGGCTGGTAGGTCGTTTGTACTTGCATTGTCATTCTCTGGTGGAGGGACGTCCGGAGTACTGGCAAGAGAGGTACCGCCCTGCTCACGCCGGAGCTTTTCCCGCGACCAGACGGTAAACGCGACCGTTCTGTGACAGCAGGTACAGCTCGCCGGCGCCGTCCTCGCCGAACGAAACGACCGTTCCGAGCGGCGCCACCGGCCATTCGCGCTCGTCCTGGACTCTTCCTGCCGCGAAACGGAAGCTGCGCAGTCGGCTGTTGCAGTAGTCGGAGTAGAAATAGTGGCCCTGTATCTCCGGGAGCTTCCTGCCGCGGTAAACGAATCCGCCGATCACCGAGCACGATCCATCGCTGTGGGAATAAGTCAGCGCCGGCGCCTGCTTCGCCGACTGATTGCACAGCGGAAGGCGGTAGCATTCCGCCCCCTCCATCACGTTCCAGCCGTAGTTCAGTCCCGACTTCGTGTACGGGACGACGTTTATCTCCTCGCTGGAATTCTGTCCGACGTCCGCGATGTAAAGCAGTCCGTCGCGACGGTCGAACGCGAAGCGCCACGGATTTCGAAGTCCGATCGCCCATATCTCGCCCCTTCCCTCCCCGTTGCGCGCGTATGGATTCGATGCTGGGACGGTGTAGGGATCACCTCTGTCAACATTGAGCCTGAGCAGCTTCCCCAGCAGCGCGTTCCGGTTCTGGCCGTTCCCATGCGGGTCGCCCTGCGCGCCGCCGTCGCCCATCCCGATGTAGAGGTGCCCGTCAGGACCGAAGAGGTTGAGGCCGCCCTGATGGTTCGAGTAGCGCTGGTCGATCGACAGGATCAGTTTCGCCGACGCAGGGTCGGCGACATTGCTGTCGGACGAAACGGCATAGCGCTCGATCCTCGTGTCTCCCTTCCGGTCCGTGTAGTGAGCGAAGAGAAATCCGTTCGTCGAGTAGTGCGGATGGAAGGCTACGCTCAGAAAGCCTTGCTCGCCGCCGTTCCGGACCTTTGCGGTGATGTCGAGGAAGGGTTTCGCGGTGAGCTTGCCATTCTCGACGATGCGAATCCGCCCCGCACGCTCCAGGATAAACAGCCGCGGATCCCCCGGCGGGGCGGTCAGGTAGATCGGTTCCTGGAGACCCCTGACGACTTCCTCGATGGCAAGGCGGATCGCCGCTGCTGGCTTGCTCGCCGCCGGTGCCGCGCTTGCGATTGTGGGCCCGCTCGCTCTCTCGTCGCGCGGACCGGCGCAGGCCGTGGAGATCAGCGTCAGCAGCAGTAGCGACGCGCGCGCCAGGGTCAGGCTCCCTTCTTCGCCTTGTAGTGCTGGCGTGGATCGAGCGCGTCACGCAGCGCATCGCCAAGCAGGTTGAACCCGAGCACCGCGGCGCCGATGGCAACTCCCGGGAACACCGAAGTCCAGGGCGCGCGCCGGAGCTGGTCGAGGTCGCGGCCGTCGGCAATCATCGATCCCCAGCTCGGTGCCGGGGGCGG
>JACCRL010000454.1 GCA_013813605.1 Gemmatimonadaceae bacterium | reverse complement strand
CGTAACCCGGGCATCGGATCGAAGCGCCGCAAGGGCATCTTCGGCCTGGAACATCACCTGATGAATCTGATTGGCCGAGGAAAATGCAACCGCCTCCGTGAGCGCTGCTTCGGCGGCTTCCGCTCGGCCAAATCGTCGCAGGCCTTCGCCCAGGTAAAGCAGGTAGTGCGCCCCCAGCCACGACGGCAGCGATGACGCGCGCAGCTCGCGCGCGTAGCCGTCGAAAGCAGTCTGGTTTCCGTCACTGGCTGCCAGCTCGAGAAGGTTGATCGTCGCCTGCGATTTCGTCCACTGGTTCTGCGTGGTGGCCACGACGATCAGGTTCGCGTCGCGAGCGCAGCTCGACATCCCAAGCTCCGAGAACAGGGCCGCGATGTCGGCAAGGACAGCATCCCGTGCCGCGGATCTCGTGGTGAGATTGAGCGCCTCGTACGCGAGCTTGATTCCCTCGGCATGATCGCCGCGCTTCTGCGCAAGCGACGCGCGGCTGTGCAGCGCCACTGACACGACCTCCGGCATCTCCAGGTCGCGCGACTGCACGATTACGTCGTCGAGAATGGACTGCGCTTGCGGCAGATTTCCCTTTGCCATGTAAGTGTTGGCGATGCCCACCTGGACGGTGAGCGTGCCGGCCCGGTCGCCGATGGCGTCGGCAACCTGCGCCGCCTGCGAGTACGCCCTCGACGAGGCAGTCCAGTCGCCGGCGCGGCGGGCCGCTCCGCCAAGCGCGATGTTCGCCTCTACCGCGGTACGCGCCATTTTTTGCGGCGCAGCCTTCGCCGCGACTGAACCGAACACGTCCGCCGCCAAGGTCCACCGGCCTTCGTAGTCGAGCGCCCTGCCATACGAGAGCAGTCGCGAGCACACCAGCTCATCGACGATGCCGCGCTCGGCGATTGCGTCCACCACCGCGTCGAGCGTCCAGCGCACCGGATCTCCGCAACTCACCTGGTCCACAGTCGTGCGAACGTTATGCAGCTCCACCCAGCTTCGCGGCGCAGGAACGCTTCCGCTATCTCCGTAGGAATCGACGAGACGCAGCACCACGAGTCCGGCCGACACCGCGCGCCATGCAGGGCTGTCCTCCCCGAGCGAGCCGAGTGTATCGAAAAAAACCTGATGACGGATCATTGATACCTTGAATGGGTGAAGGTATTCCCAAGTTGTAGTAGCCTTGCGGCGTTGGAAATGCCTGTTTCGTATCGTCGGACGGCTGATTTCATATCACCACGAAAGCTTAACCCCACCCACAGGGGGTTAACGCCGGAGCGCTCGTCTGTCCCGTTCAATGCGTAATTCCTGGGGAAATCTCCCAGCTGCCAAGATCGGTCCACCACGCGTCGGCCCGCATCGCCCCCGTGCGAAACCGATTGTGAACTCCGATGACCGTCTTTGGTTCGTACAACCAGACCGCTGGTGCGTCCGATAGAATGACCCGATATGCCAGCGTATAGTAACGGCGCGCGGTAGCCAGATCCCGAGCCGAAATGGCAGTGTCGAGCGCCGCGTCGAACGCCCGGCTTTCATACGATCCATAGTTCATTCCCGTGCGCGCCCGCGAGCTTTCCGTGCTCCATGCACCCCGTGTTCCGTCCGGGCTTGACCCGAACTGCAGCGCGCCCAGCGCGGCGTCGAACCTGCGCGAGCCCAGGCGCGAGGTGAAGGCAGCGTAGTCCATCTGCTCGATGGTTGCCCTGATGCCGGCCCGCCGCAGCTGATCCTGAAGCAGAACGGCCATCCGCGTCCTGCTCATGCTTGAGACCGGAACCAGGACCGTGAAGGCGAGCTCGCGACCATTGCGCATCCGGTATCCATCGCTGTTGCGCGCCCTCCACCCGAGTGAGTCGAGCGCGGCGGAAGCCCGTGCCGAGTCGAAAGGAATCTGAGTGATGGTGGTGTCCGTCGTCGGAAAAGCCCGAACGACAGGCCCGATGGACACTACGGCGAGAGAGTCGAACAGGCTCCGTACGAGAGCAGATCTGTCAACCGCCATCGACAGCGCGCGTCGAAGCGCACGATCGCCGAAGAGCGGGTGCGGCCGCGGGCGGCCCGCCGCATCGCGCAAGTTGAACTGGAGGAAAACGACGCCGGTTGCGGGGAGCATGACGGCGCGAAGATCGGGGTGCCGCCGCAGCTCGGTCAGGCTCTCCGGGCGGAGCGGCTCGAAAAGATCTGCCGCGCCGCCAAAGAATCGGAGGGATGCCGCGGTAAAGTCGGGAGCGGTGCTCCATATCACCCGGTCGAGTTTTGGGCGCCCGCGATAATTGGCGGAGTCGGCGGCGAGCTCGACGCTCTGACCCTTCTCCCATCGCACGAAACGGAATCTTCCGCTCCCGACGGGCGGCGGCGGCTGGCTGCGCAGCAAATCCGCGGGCGTGCTGCCGACGATGTGCGCGGGAAGGATTGGAAGCTGCGCTGCCGCGTTCAGAAACTGTTGCGCCGAGCGTGCATGAAACCAGAATACGATCGTGAGGGAGTCGGGCGTGGTGACCGAGTCGATGTTGGAGAGCTGTCCGCGCATCGGTGACGCGAGGGCGGGATTTCGGTAGAGCTGGTGCGTGAAGCGAACATCCGCGGCGGTCACCCTGGCGCCGTCGTGCCACCGCGCGGCCGGATTCAGCTTGAACGAGATCGCCAGCGAGTCGGCGGACCATGTCCAGGACTGCGCGAGCAGTGGGCGAAAACCGTCGTCACCGATCGTGTTGAGACCTGGCCCGACGTCGGCCAGATAATCGTAGATCTGCTCGCTGATCTGCCGGCCCTGCACGCCATTAACTGCTGGCGGAAACAAAGAGTTAGGCTCCGCCGTAGTGGAAATGACGAGCGTTCCGCCGATTTCGCGCACGTTTTCCGGCGCGTCTTTCTCGCCGCAGGCGGCAAGGGCGAAACAGAGAAAAAGCGCCCTCTCAGCTCTCATGGCGGAGAAAGTACCGCAGTTGTCAGCGTCTGGAAGGCCTTGCCGTATGTGCTGATAGAAAATCGACAGTTTGCAGATAAGGAATTGACGTTGACCAGAAGTCTTTCTGGCCCGAACGTCAACGGACGATGCCAAGCGGCATCGATGGAGGCAGAAAAGGATGCGGAATTTATCGTCGATTGACGGAACGGGACGGATAGACCTGGACCGCGCGACGCCCAGCCACCAGGTCGCGTGTGTCACGCACGCCGGCCAGGACGTGATAATAGTCCCCGTCGACTCATCCTTCGGCTTGAGACCTGCGGCGGAGCAGGCGCGAACGATCGAGGCGTTCCAGCGGTGCGCGGCGGCCTCAGGGATGGCGGGAACGGCCGTCGCCGTCTGGGACGATGGCACCGGCCGCATGGCGTTTCGCGCTCCTCCGCCATTGCACGAGTTCCTGCGCAACATCGACATCGTGTATGTTGCGACTGCGCTCAACCGCGAGCTCGTCTGCGACTGAAGCACGGCTCGGGGATGCGCCAACACCGGTGACATCGCTGACGTTCAAGGATCACTTCTCGAGCCGCGCCGCGCTCTACGCGGTGCACCGGCCCGACTATCCCGACTCGCTGTTCTCATACGTCGTCTCTCTCGTACGCCACCGGCGCGCCGCATGGGACTGCGCAACGGGCAACGGGCAGGCCGCCGTCGGACTCGTGGAGCATTTCGGACGCGTCATCGCCACCGACCTCAGCTCCGAACAGCTCGTCCACGCCCGAAGGCATCCGCGCATCGAATACCGGGAAGCGTCAGCGGATGCCAGCGGCCTTGAGGATTCGTCAGTCGACCTCGTCACCGTCGCGCAGGCATTGCACTGGTTCGACATCGACCAGTTTTACGCCGAAGCGCAGCGTGTGCTGGTGCCTGGAGGAGTTATCGCGGTGTGGGGATATGGTGATCCGCTCCTCGACACGCCCGCGCTTCAACGCACGCTGCACACCTTCACTCGCGGGAAGCTCGAGTCGTACTGGCGGGCAGAGCGCCAGATTCTCCTCGACAGATACCAGACGATCCCCTTCCCGTTCGTGGAAGTGACGCGTCCGCCGTTTACGTTCGAGAGACGATGGACGCTCGCCGAGCTGATCGGCTATCTGCGCACCTGGTCTGCAACGGCGGAGTACGTCGCCGCACACGGCACTGATCCGGTCGTGGAAGTCGAAGCCGATCTGGCGCGTGATTGGGGTGACGGGCAGAATAGCCGCCCGGTGCGGTGGCCGCTCTACCTGCGGGCGGGATACACCGCGGACTGACTGGCCGCGGTTGAACGATCTGGTGCAGTGCGCAATCATTCCGTAACCCGCAATCACCCGCCAATGCAAACTGCCCGGATCTTTCTCTGCTTCCTGCTGTCGTTCCCGGTCGCCGCGCTGGCGCAGCACGAGGGACATTCCTCCGGCGCTCCTGAAACGGGTGCGAGCGCGCCGGTCGTCCCCACCCGCTTGAAGTCCGATTCTCTTGTCGTCGGAGACTCGCTGGCCCGCGTGTGCAAGCCGAGGACAAAGGTCTCGGTTGACGCATACACGCGCTGCCTCGGCGAGGGACTCAGCTCCGTGTCCGCGCGCGGGAACATCGCGCTCGCCCTCAGCACGCTCGACCTGATCGTCAGCCGTGATCGCTCTCTCGCTTCCTTCGGCCACCCGCTCGCGCACGCACTCGGCTACGCCGTCAGGTCGACCCAGGCGACCGTGTCGCCGCTCATCGCGCAGTGCGACGAGCGCTATCAGGCTGGGTGCGCACACGGGATTCTTCAGCGCTATTTCGACGGGCATTCGGGGAGTGCGATCACCGACGCGGTGCTACGCGCTCCCTGCGCCGACTTCCGCGGCGCGCCGGCGCTGTTCCGGCTGTTCGATTGCCTGCACGGCACGGGTCACGGCCTCATGATGTATCACCGTTACGAGCCCCAGCCCGCGCTCGAAGGCTGCGACCGGCTCACCGCTGCATGGGAGAAACAGAGTTGCTACGGCGGTGTGTTCATGGAATACAACGCGATGGCGAGAGTCCGCTCGCTTGGAGACCCGACGCACGGCTTGCACAAGCACGCCGAGCCCAGGGCCGGCGTGACACTTTTCAGGGCCGATGACCTGCACTTCCCGTGCAGCGCGACAAGCGCGAAGTACCGCTTCGCATGCTATGACTTGCAGGCCGATCTCATCCTGCCGGCCGTCAAGCATGATTATGCGCGAGCAGCCAGGGTATGCGACGATGCCGGTGAGTTGGCGCTGGTCCGCTCCTGCTACGCCGGCCTCGGACGCAACGCCGCGGGCGGCGCGGCGGCGACCGATTTCCCGGGAATTCACATGCGGTGCGACAAGTCTTCCGCAGCCGGGATCGGCTACTGCTACCAGGGAGCGGCGCGGCAACTCGCGTACGGACCTGCGGAGCTTCCGCGGGGCATTTCCTTCTGCGGGTCGCTGCCGGGCGGCGAATCGCGCGGGCGCTGCTGGAATGGTCTCGGCATGCAGATCTCGACGTTCTTCGGCGCGACGGCGGCCCGCAAGCAGGCCTGCAGGTCAGGCCGCGCGGCAGATGAAAGGGCGTGCACTACCGGGGCGGGGATTGGCGGTGCCGGTGGTTCTCCCTGAGAACGGCAGATTGAAAAAACGGCCAGTCCAACTGGACTGGCCGTCTCCCATCAAGGTGCCCTGGGGCTTACTGAACCGCGTTGATCATGTCGAAGATCGGCAGGTACATGGCCACGACCATGCCACCGACGACGCCGCCGAGGAACACGATCATGATCGGCTCGAGGAGCGAGAGCAGGTTACTGACCGCCGCATCGACCTCTTCGTCGTAGAAGTCGGCAATCTTGGATAGCATCTCATCCAGGCCACCAGTCTGCTCGCCGACCGAAATCATCGAGATGACCATCGGCGGAAAGACTTTCGACTTCTGAAGCGGTTGCGCGATCGTGTCACCGCCGGCGATCGAGGCGCGCGACTGCATGATCGCGTCCTGGATGACGCGGTTACCCGCCGTCTTGGCGGTGATCTCGAGACCCTCGAGGATGCTGACGCCCGAGCTGATCAGCGTACCGAGCGTTCGCGTGAAGCGCGACACGGCCGACTTTCTCAGCACGTCGCCAAGAACCGGCATCTTCAGCATCAGCCGGTCGATGACGAGCTTTCCGCTTGGCGAGGCATAGTACTTCCGCAGCATGAAGGTCAGGACGATGCCAAGCGCACCGATCACCCACCAGTACGACTTGAGGAAGCGTGACGCGCCGATGACGATGCGTGTCGGCAGCGGCAATGGCAGTCCCACTGACGCGAACATGCTCTCGAACACCGGGATGACGAAGAGAAGCAGCACGATGATCGCGATGCCGGCGACGCTCATGATGACCGTCGGGTAAATCATCGCTCCCTTCACCTTTCTCACGAGGGCGTCGTTCTTTTCGAGGAACGTCGCGAGACGCATGAGAATCGTGTCGAGAATACCACCGGCCTCACCGGCGGCGACCATGTTCACGTAGAGATCGGTGAAAGCGCGCGGGTGTTTTGACAGCGCATCGGCGACTGTGTTTCCCGATTCGACGTCGAACACCACCTTCTTCGTGGTCTCGGCGAGCGCCTTGTTGTCGGTCTGCTCAGCCAGGATCGTCAGCGCCTGAACCAGCGGCAATCCGGAGTTGATCATCGTGGAGAACTGACGCGTGAAGATGACGACGTCGCGCGTCTTGATCGCGCCGCGGCCGATCTTCTTGGTAGTCTCCTGGTCGACCTTCACGACGCTGAGACGCTGCTTCCTCAGCTGCGAGATTACGTCGTCGCGGGAGCCCGCCTCCATCGTCGAGGTGCGAAGATCTCCGTTGAAGGACCTTGCTGTATAAGTGAAAGTTGGCATTTGTATTTCCTCCGCTTAGCGTCTGCCGGCCGAGCCGGTCATCGCACCGCGGGCGGGCGCCTGCTTGCCGCCGTCGTCGGTGCCATCGGACTGGCCGATCATGCGCTGGAACTCGTTCGGATCGCTCGTCACGCGCAGGCACTCGTCGGCGGTGACTTCGCGATTCATGTATAGGGCGTAGAGCGCGTCGTTCAGCGTCTGCATGCCGAACTTCTTGCCGGCCTGCATCGACGAGTAGATCTGGTGGATCTTGTCGTCGCGGATGAGCGCGCGGATCGCCGGCGTCACGACCAGGATCTCGGCCGCCATCGCGCGGCCCCTTCCCTGCGCTTTCGGCACCAGCGTCTGCGTGATGATTCCCTCCAACACGAAGGCGAGTTGGGCGCGCACCTGTGACTGCTGGTGCGAGGGGAACACGTCGATGATGCGGTTGATGGCCTCGGCCGCTGAATTGGTATGCAGTGTCGCGAAGACGAGGTGACCGGTCTCGGCGATCGTCAGCGCGGCCTGGATGGTTTCCAGGTCGCGCATTTCGCCCACCAGTATCACGTCGGGGTCTTCACGCAGCGCGTACTTGAGCGCGTTGGCGAAGGTTTTCGTGTCCGCCCCGACCTCGCGCTGATTGACGATGCAGCCTTGGTGCTTATGAATGAACTCGATCGGATCTTCGACTGTGATGATGTGTCCCTTTCTCTCGCGGTTGATCTTGTCGATCATTGCCGCCAGGGTTGTGGATTTTCCGGAGCCCGTCGGACCGGTGACGAGCACCAGGCCGCGCGGCTTCTCTGCCATCTTGGCGATGGTGGCCGGGAGCCCGAGCTGCTCGAACGTCTTGATCGCGAAGGGAATCTGACGCACGACCATTGAGACGCAGCCGCGCTGCTTGAAGCAGTTGCCACGGAACCGGGCGAGGTTCGTGATTCCGAATGAGAAGTCCAGCTCGTCCTCGAGCTCGAAGCGTTTTTTCTGCGTTTCAGTAAGGACCGAGTACGCCAGCTGCAGGGTGTCCTTCGCCGTCAGCGCGTAGTCCGTGGCCGAGTTGATGATGTCGCCATCGACGCGCAGCTTGGGCCGCTCGAGGGCGACTATATGGAGGTCGGAGGCATTCCGCGCCACCATCTCCTCGAGCAGAGCTCTCAGGTTGACGGCCTGCGGGGAAGCAGTAGGGGGCATGTTGGCGCCCTGAATGTCGGCCATTGGTGCGGTCATTTGTTCGTCCGTGAGTGTTGTAAGGTCAGGCGCTTGTTTCGCGAACGACCTGATCGAGCGGAGTGATTCCCTTCAGTACCTTGAGCCAGCCGTCCATGCGGAGAGTCAGCATCCCCTCCTCGATCGCGGCAGCCTGGATCTCGGCGGCGCCGGCGCTCTGCATGATCAGCTTCCGTAGCCTTGGCGTCATGCTCATCACTTCATACAGGCCCTGACGGCCCTTGAGGCCGCTGCCCTGACACTGCTCGCAGCCATTGCCGCGGAAAGTCGGCAGCTCTTCCATCTTCGTATCGAGCGTGAGCGCATCCATGAACGGCTTTGCGGTCTCGGTCGCGCGACCCTTGGCATCGTTGAGGGCCATCTCCGTAAACTTGAGATCGCGCAGCGTCGCGCCTGACGGCACTTTCGCGCCCGCCAGCTCGGCCGCATCCATTCTGTACTGCACCGCGCAGTTGGAGCAGACGCGGCGCACGAGACGCTGGGCCAGAATCAGGTTCAGCGCCGAGGCGACGTTGAACGGTTCGATTCCCATGTCCATGAGACGAGTGACCGTCTCCGGCGCCGAGTTGGTGTGCAGCGTCGACAGCACGAGGTGTCCGGTGAGCGCCGCCTTGATCGCGATGCCGCCCGTTTCGAGGTCTCGAATTTCACCAAGCATGATGATGTTCGGATCCTGGCGCAGGAACGCCTTCAGCGCCGCGGCGAACGACATACCGATCTCGGTGCGCACGAGCACCTGGTTGATGCCGAACAGGTTGTACTCGACCGGGTCCTCGGCCGTCATGATGTTGACGTCGATGTTGTTGATCTTCGACAGCGCCGAATAAAGAGTCGTCGTCTTTCCCGATCCTGTCGGGCCGGTGACGAGCACCATTCCATAAGGATTGGAGATCGCATCCATCAGCTCGCGCTCGGCGCGCGGCTCGATGCCGAACTTCTCGAGGTCGAGGGTGAGGTTGCCCTTGTCGAGAATACGCAGCACGACCTTCTCGCCGAACAGAGTCGGCAGCGTGGACACGCGGAAGTCGATGACCTTATTGCCGATCTTGAGCTTGATGCGGCCGTCCTGCGGCACGCGGCGTTCGGCGATGTTGAGGCTCGCCATGATCTTGAAGCGCGAGATGAGGCCCGGGCGCATCTTGATCGGCGGCTTCATGATCTCCCGCAGGGCGCCGTCGATGCGGTAACGCACCCGCAGCTCCTTCTCGAAGCACTCGAAGTGGACGTCGGATGCGCCCTTCTTCACTGCGTCGGTGAGGATCGCGTTGATCAGCTTGACGACCGGCGCCTCGTCCACCATCGCCATGCCGTCGTTGACGGCGTCCAGTCGCTCACTCTCGAGAATCTCGATGTCGGCATCGTCCGAGATGTCCTCGAGCAGATTCTCCATCTGCGCTTCGCCCGACTCGTAGAACTTCTCGATCGCGTTCCTGAGCGTGAACTCGCCCGCGATTACGGGGAAGATGTCGAGGCGGGTGATGAACTTGATGTCGTCGAGGA
>JACCRL010000438.1 GCA_013813605.1 Gemmatimonadaceae bacterium | reverse complement strand
CCACCGCGGCTGGAAGGTTTCGTCGCGACGACGAAGAAATAGTCCTCGAAGACGACACGGGAACCATCCTTCACGTTCCCCCTCGGGCGTCTGAGCTCAAGGAGCGACTCAAGCGCATGTGCGAGTTCGCAAATGGCGGAGGCACGAAGGTGTTCATGCCCCCCGCCGTGCGCGCCATCGTGCTCCATTTCTGGCTGGCCTACGACCATCCATTTGTCGACGGCAACGGACGCACTGCCCGCGCGCTGTTCTACTGGGCGATGGCGAGGCAGGGTTTCTGGCTATGCGAGTACCTGTCCATTTCCAGAATACTGAAGAAGGCGAGAGCCGCTTATGCCCGCGCGTATCTGTATACGGAAACGGATGAGAACGACCTGACCTATTTCATTCTTTACCAGGCCCGGGTTCTGTTGCATGCAATCGCGGACCTGCATGAGTACCTCCAATGCAAGGCAGCAGAAGTTCGGGAAGCAGAAGAGCTGGTGTCTCAGGCCCGTGCCCTCAGGCAGGAGTTGAACCCCCGGCAATTGGCGCTCCTCAATCACGCGCTGAAGACGCCGGGCGCCCGCTACACCATCGAATCGCATCAGCGATCGCATGGAGTGAGTTATGAAACCGCGAGGAGTGACCTGCTGAAGCTCAGAGACTCCGCAATTCTCATTCAGCGGAAGGCGGGGCGTGCGTTCGTGTTTGACGCGCCTGCCGACCTGAGGGAACGGCTGACAAAACGATCCAACGGAGCCCATTGACGCAATCCACCCAATGCCTCATCGCCGGCGGCGGACCCGCCGGCATGATGCTCGGCCTCCTCCTCGCCCGCGCGGGCGTCAGCGTGACCGTCCTCGAGAAGCACGCCGACTTCTTCAGGGATTTCCGCGGTGACACCATCCACCCGTCCACCCTCGAGATCATCGACGAGATCGGGCTCCTCGACGAACTCCTCGCGTTGCCGCACCAGAAGGCCACCGGCATCACCGGCCAGATCGGCGACACCACTCTCCAGCTCGCCGACTTCGGGCACCTCCCGGTCCGCTGCAAGTTCATCGCGTTCATGCCGCAGTGGGATTTCCTCAACTTCCTGGCCGAGAAGGCGCGCGCTTACGGCTCCTTCCAGCTGGAGATGGAAGCCGAAGTCACCGGACTCCTCTTCGATGCCGATCGGGTGAGCGGCGTGCGCATCAAGTCTCCCACCGGCGAGCACGAGCTCTATGCCGACCTGGTCGTCGGCGCCGATGGCAGACGCTCGGTCGTGCGCGAGAAGGCGGGCCTGGTATCAGTCGACTTCGGCGCGCCCATGGACGTCCTCTGGATGCGGCTCTCGCGCCACCCCACCGACCCCGGCCAGCTCTTTGGGCGTATCGACTTCGGCCGAATCTTCATCATGATCGACCGCGGCGACTACTGGCAGTGCGCGCTCGTCATCCGGAAAGGTGCCTTCGAGACGATCCAGCGCCGCGGGCTCGACGCGCTCCGGGCCGACCTCGTCGAGATGAATCCGTTCCTTCAGGGCCGCGTCGGCGAGCTGCGCGACTGGGACGACATCAAGCTCCTCACCGTCCAGGTCGATCGCCTCCGCCAATGGTTCCGGCCGGGTCTCCTCTGTATCGGCGATGCCGCGCACGCGATGTCGCCCGTCGCCGGTGTCGGCATCAACCTCGCCGTTCAGGACGCGGTCGCGGCCGCGAATATCCTGATCCCGGCGTTCCGGCGCGGTTCGAAGATCTCCGCCGAGACTCTACACCAGGTGCAGCAGCGGCGAGAGCTGCCGACACGCGTCGTTCAGCGAGCTCAGCTCATCATCCAGAACAACGTCATCTCGCGCGTACTCGACCGGCAGGGAAGAATGAAGCCGCCGCTCATCGTCCGCGCACTCGGCGCCTTCCCCCTTCTCCGCCGCATCCCCGCGCGCCTGGTCGGGCTGGGCTTCCGCCGCGAGCACGTCGCTCCAATCGAGACAGTTTGACTCCGCGGTCACGCTCCAACTGGAGACGCCTCCGGGTGCGATACGTTCATATTGCCCAGGCCTCGGTTCGCCTTCGGTCATACCGGCGTAGACTTGCTTAGTCCCGACATTTCCCGGGAGTATATTCCGAGCAGTCTCCTTCTGGAGCCACGATGACGAAAGTTGAGATGCTCGAACGAGAAATTTCGGCATTGCCCCCCGAGCAGTTGGCGCTCTTCCGGGAATGGTTCGCCGCGTTCGATGCGAAGGCGTGGGACCGCCAGATCGAAGCAGATGCGGATGCCGGCAAGCTGGGCGCGGTGGCGGAGGGCGCCCTGAACGAGTATCGCGCGGGCAAGACTCGACCACTGTGAGGCATCACGCATCGTCGAGTTGATTCCCAAGCCCGGCATATCCCCCCGGCTGCCTGGACTACCCGATTTGTTGCCGCATCCACGCAGCCGCTTCCATGTCGGTTAATTGATGTGTCGCGACCCGATGAGTCAGTTGGTAAAGCTCCGCAGGCTCAGCTTCGAATGGCAGGCCATTGAGTCCCAGGAAAACAAGCGCACAGGCCAATCCCGTGCGCTTGTTTCCATCATTGAATCCCTGAGCTCCCGCAAAGGCCACGAGATAGACCGCGGCGAGATCCGCGAAATCCGAGGTGTCATCGTAAGCCCACCGGTTTTTTGGTCGATTGAGAGCGGAAAGAACGACGTTCGCGTCCCGAACCCCGTGAAGTCCGCCGAACCGTTCAACCTGCTGAGCGTGGATGACAAACAGGATTTGCTCGGTAATCCAATGAGGCTCGTCCTTTACTCTCGTGACATTCACTTAGCCAAAGCACGGAACACAGCATCATATTTTTCCATTATGGCTTCGTGCAGCTCCACAGCCGGCCCGGTTTCGGGAGCGAAAGGGCTGACACGAAATCCACCAAATCCGTCCTCGACCCATGCGAGAGTTGCCCCGACACTGATTCCGAGCCGCCGGACAATTTCGTTAGGCAGAGTTGTGACCGCGGAAGACCCTTGCTGACGAACCGTCGTAATTAGAGCAGGCACCTTCCCTCCCTGAGGCCGGGCTTGTGTTAATAGGACTGCTTCGTGC
>JACCRL010000435.1 GCA_013813605.1 Gemmatimonadaceae bacterium | reverse complement strand
GGTCGAGGGTGAGGTTGCCCTTGTCGAGAATACGGAGCACGACCTTTTCGCCGAAGAGAGTCGGCAGCGTGGACACGCGGAAGTCGATGACCTTGTTGCCGATCTTGAGCTTGATGCGGCCGTCCTGCGGCACGCGGCGCTCTGCGATGTTGAGGCTCGCCATGATCTTGAAGCGCGAGATGAGGCCGGGCCGCATCTTGATCGGCGGCTTCATGATCTCTTTCAGCGCGCCGTCGATGCGGTAGCGCACCCGCAGCTCCTTCTCGAAGCACTCGAAGTGGACGTCGGATGCGTCCTTCTTCACGGCATCGGTGAGGATGGCGTTGATCAGCTTGACGACCGGCGCCTCGTCCACCATCGCCATGCCGTCGTTGGCGGCATCCAGCCGCTCGCTCTCGAGAATCTCGATGTCGCCGTCGTCCGAGATATCCTCGAGCAGGTTTTCCATCTGCGCTTCGCCCGACTCGTAGAACTTCTCGATCGCGTTCTTGAGCGTGAACTCGCCCGCGATTACGGGGAAGATGTCGAGGCGGGTGATGAACTTGATGTCGTCGAGGACACCCATGTTCCCGGGGTCCGAAAGGGCGACGGTGAGCGTGCGACCGTCGCGCTTGAGCGGCAGGACGCTGTGCTTGATGGCGAGCTCGCCCGGGATCAGCTTGGCGATGCGGGGATCGACCTTGAACTTGGAGAGGTCGACGGCGGGCATGCGGTGCTGGCGCGCGAGCATGCGGGTGAGGTCGGTTTCCTTGACGTAACCGAGCTTCACCAGGTTATACCCTACCCGGGTGCCGTTCTGCTTGTGCTCCTGTAAAGCCTTATTGAGCTGGTCACGCGTGACCAGCCCCTCTTTCAGGAGGAGATCGCCGATTCGTTCGGCGGTAGCGGCAGGAGCTGTCAAGGAAGCTGGTCCCTCCGGTGAGGCTTCCTGCGTGCCCTGGGCAGCTCGGAGCGCCTTGATGTAACTGTGTTGGAAGGACGCGGGAAAAGGGAGAAGGTTACGCTGGGCCCGAGCCTTACGACCATGGCGGGGCCGATCCCTTTTACTCTCTCCAGGGCCTCCAGCGAGCCGAAGGGGCCAAGTGAGTCCCGGTCATCGACAATCCTCTTTGCCAGTGAGGGTCCGATGTAGGGAAGCGCTTCGATCTGCTCCGCGCTCGCCAGATCGAGGTCAACGGGCCCAGCAGCCTGAACGGCTTTTTTTTGCTTTCTTTCACGTTTTGAGGGACGGGTTCCCTTTGTTTTTCGTGCGGAATCGGCAGCCTTGAGCTGGAGGGCGAGCGCGGCGCGGGCGGCAGGGTCGGGTGCCGCGTTCCGGTTGGCGGCCCGGTAGACGCGGACGCTACCGCCAAGCAGGGTGACGGCGGCGAAAAAGATAAGCGCCTTACGCTCCGATGACGTGGGCATCGTAGCGTAAGGTTGTGGCGCAGCCGGGACTTGCGTCATCGAATTGCGGGCTCCGTGTCGCTTCCCCGGCCGCGGGCCCGGGCGTCGCTCTGCTACTTTCGAGTCACCAGGGCGGTCGCGACGTCGCCGACGATTCCGAGCGATCGCGCGGAGATCTTGTCCATCGTGTCCTCAGGCGTGTGGTGAGCCGGATAACTGAGGTCGATGACATCTATCACGCGCAGGCCGGCCTTCAGAAGCGGGATGTGATCGTCAGTCGTGGCGCCACCACTTTCCTGCACGAAGATGTTGCCGTGGCCCATCTCGGCGGCCATCTGCCACACCTTGGCAACGACTTCAGGCGCCTGTTCAAAGGAATTCATCTCATAGGGGAGGCGCAGGTCCGCGTCACCGATCATGTCCCACACCACGCCGTAGAGGGGGCGGTAATCGGCAGAGGGCATGTGCTGCGCGAAATACTTCGAGCCGATCAGCACATCCACCTCCGGCGGCCCGAACTGTCCGTAGTCCTCGCCGTCGACGAACAGCAGGTCGACGCCAACGGTGGGCCTGGTAGTCTTGAGCACATCTCCGAGCGCCACGAAGAGCCCTACGCCCGATGCGCCGTCGTTCGCGCCGGGAACGGGGAGCTTTCGCTGCGCGGAATCCGACGCCGATTCCGACACCGGACGCGAATCCCAGTGCGTGACGTACAGCACGCGATCCGTCATCTCCGGACGGAACCGAGCGAGGACGTTGCGCATAGGCAGCTTTATGCCGGTTGCCGTGGTGTGCGTCCAGCTCTGCACTATCACCGTGTCCGCGCGCGCCCGCATCTGGGCGATGATCCAGTCGCCGGCCTTGCGAGCGGCCGGCGTGCCGGGAACGCGCGGACCGAAGTCCACCTGCGTTTTTGCGTACGCGTACGCGGCGCTGCCGTTGAAAGCAGTGTAGCGCCGGACGGGCGCATCCCGCACCGGGGCATCGCCGCCCTTCGCGTCACCGTTGCACGCTGCAGCCGTGCACATTAAAAGCAGCGATCGCACAGTCTTCACTTGAACTCCCCGGCGTAGAATTGGAGGTGCATTACGGCGCTCAGAACTGTCTGCGTGAAGCGCCGGTTAAGGTTACGGTCGAAGCTCTCCACGCGCGACAGAACAAAGCTGGATGAAAGATTTTCGGCGACGTCGGTGTCTGCGCTCATGCTTAATGCGCGGCGGCCGTTGTCGGAGAGACGGCTCCTTCCCGTCAGGGCGAGCGGATTCACGACGAAGGTCTGTCCCTGGCTTTTCTGGTAGCTGACTCTCGTACGCAGGTCGCTCCTGAGGTTCCACTCGGGTGGCAATGCCCACGGCTTGGCGACGTCGATGTTGTAGTCCGAGTTATTTCCATCGCTGGCGAGACCGGGTCGCGCATCGAGACGCTTCGAAAGCGAGAAGCCGGCGCTGCTCGACAGCGGACGGGCGCCGGCGAAGACGACCGACGCGCTCACCGGATAGGTCCTGACATGCATGCGTCCGCGGTCGTCGAAGAGCCCGCCGAACAATGGCTGCGTACCGTTGAACTGGCGCGTCTCGAGCATGCGTGCGTTTGCGCCAAGACTGGATATGAGAGCGCTGAGCATGCGCGGCCGGCCGCTCCACCGGAGGGACACGTCGGGAAACACCACCTGCGTCCCGTCCACCACTTCCTGGCCCTCGTCGAAGCGGCGCGTCCAGTTGCGGGTGTTGATTCGCTGGTAGCGGCTCGCGACGCTCGCGCCGAAAGGCAGGTTGAGCGACTGGTTCACGGACATCTGAGTGATCAGTCCGGCGCTCGTGGCAAGCTCGCCGCTCAGCGCGCGAAAGGTGTTGATGCCGCCGAACGCGAACTGATAGCCGAGCGGCGCGGCGGTCGAGCTGCCGTCGTACACGGAAAGCAGGCTACGGTTGAAATTCACGTCCACCGGCTGCAGCCCGCCCAGAAATCGTTGCAGAAAGCTTCCGGAATCCGTGTACTGCTTCACGGCGCGCGGCAGATCGAGCAACAGGCCCGCTGTCAGCGTCTGCGAGTTTCCGAGCCGCCGCGGAATGCGGAAGTTGGCGGCGCTGTCATCCCGCTCGCGCGTGAAGCTAAGCGTGTTCGGATCGCGCAGCATGTTGTAGGATGTCCCGAAGTCGAGGCGCGGGCGAAACCAGGCCGTGATTGGCGGAGAGATGTTGATTCCCGCCTGCATCGCGCGCTCGCGCTCGAGACCGGTGCTGGCTCCGAGCAGGTGATCGCGGTCGCTCGCCGCGACGACGCCGAGCGGAGAGCTGGAGCCGTAGCCGCGCAGATCGCGCACCGACGTCAGGTCCCACCGCAGAGCCGCCGCCTTCCATGGTCGGAATACCATACTGCTTCCGTTACGCCACGTCCGGTTCCTTCCCCGCACGGCGCGTGACCGATCGTCCGCGGAAGCGGCGGGCTTGAGGAACGAGGTGCGCCGGTCATTGCCGTGGTTGTACACGCTGGTGAGGTGCAGCTCCGACGGAGTCCAGCGCGACAGGCTCGGCGCGAGCGCGCGCAAGACGTTCAGATCCAGGCCGACGACGAAGTTTCGCGCCCTGCCGTTCTCGTATTCACTCCGCGAGTTACCGGTGGTGTAGGCGCTGTTGAGCGAAAGGTTGTCGATCAGCGGCCCGAGTTTCGTGCCAGTGGAGCGCCTGATGCGGCGGACGCTGAATGTGACCGAGGCCGCCGCCGAACGTGGCGTCCGCAGTCCTTCGACCGCCTCTCCGAAGATGTCCGACTGGGAGACGTAGTACGGGTCGGTGCCGGCCGACGTGTAGTTCACTGTTAACGGCATCGACAGCCCGAGAGACGCGGGCAGCAGCTTCTCGAGACGGAACGCCGAGCTGACGTAAACGCTGTTGTCGGTGAGGAAAGTCGGCTGCTCGGCGAGCTGCCTGAAGTTCGGGTCGCGGCGGCTGGCGTTGATGCGAATGTCGGCGAAGTCGCTGGCAATGACCGTCAGGCCGAGCTGGCCCGCGAATCCCGCCTCGCCCACGGCGCCGGCAAGGCGGATGTCGTCCACCCAGACTTCGAGCGTATCTCCGGGCATCACCGCACGCGCCGATGCGCCGGATGGAAGGCGCAGCATTCCCACCGACAGCTCCTGCACAGCGGCGAGATTCGGCGCGCTCACGCCCGGCTCGAGAGTGTACACGATGTAGCCGTCTGCGCAGGCGGCGTACCGGCCCT
Source organism: Gemmatimonadaceae bacterium (assembly GCA_013813605.1). GTDB lineage: Bacteria > Gemmatimonadota > Gemmatimonadetes > Gemmatimonadales > Gemmatimonadaceae > UBA4720. The sequence goes on along the minus strand of JACCRL010000435.1, from coordinate 8,697 downwards.
CGCTGCTCGCACCGGCGGGAACGGGAGTGTTTGCAATCAGCGCCGAGTCGAGGCCGGTGCAGGTGTTCCGGCTCTTGCCCTGAAGATACGCATTCTGGATCTGCGCACGGAGCGTGAACAGCTTGCGGAAGTCGACGCGGACCTCCGGCAGCCAGGCCGCCTTGCTGTCACCCGAGTTGAGCGGCGTGCGGTAGAGATAGAAGTTGTTTTCGTCGCGCCCGATCTTAACGTAAAACTGGAGCTCTCCGTCCGGTCCCCAGCCGTTGCGTACGCCGCGCGCCCACAGCCGGAGCTCAGTGTAGCTCATGAAATTCTTTTCGCCCTCGGGGAACCGGTAGTACGATTCTGCCCGCTCGAACGGCTGCAGCTGGGTGGCGGTCAGGCGCAGTGAGCGCTCATTGATCTGCACCCGGCCTGGCTGGTACGACACGGTCTTGCTCGATGGCGCATCGGTCACGCCAGGAGGGGATTCGTAGCTGACACCACTGGTGAGATTTTTGTCCTGCGTGCCGATCACACCCGAGTTCACCGAGCCAAGCGACGTCTGCGCGCCGGCGATTCCGCGGAGAGTGCGGTCGCTCACCTTGAGCCACGGCGCCCCGGTAAGGCGGAGGCGCGCCAGCGGAACCGCAGTGAACTCTTCGTCAGCGGCGTTATCGCCGGAAACCATCGTGATGCGAAGCGCCTTGGCGCGGCGCAGCAGCGGATTGCCGAGCGAGTCGTCGGGCGCGCGGAAGGGAATCCTGAACAGGACCCAGCAGACCGTTTCCGAGCTCTTGTTCTGTCCGGCGAGGAGCGGGCCGACGGAGCACCTCCCGACGCGGGTGTAGCGAGAGTCGTCGGCGAGATTGACGATGTAGCGGTGCCACTGCTCCGCGTCGCGCTCGGAGCTGGTGAGGTTGAGGACGTTGTCGGAGTCGACATCCTCTTCGTCGAGACGGTTGTTGTTGATCGTGCAGTTGATTTTCGCGTCGCCAAGAACCTGGCGGGCGCCGTAGCCGCCCTTGCAGGTGCGGAAGGAATTGAGGACCGACACCACGGGCGGCCCGCCCGTCTCGACGATGGCCGTGAGGGAATCGGCCACGTCGCCCGGCAGGCCGTTGTCGTTTACGCCGGCATTGAAGGCGCGTGAAAAGGGATCGCGCTCCGTGTCCAGCCGGTCATATCCCTGGATTCTCTTGCCGCGGTACGTGCTGTCGAACGTCCCCGCCAGCGCGGCGGGACGCAGAAACAATGAGTCTGGCGAAAACGCGACGGAATTCTCCGAGACATCGCCGAAATCGAAAACGATCGTCGGGTTGCGCAGCCGGCGTCCTTCCCTGATCGGTATCTGCGCCCAGAACTCGAGGTGCTCGGCGCGCGAGATGTCAGACCCGCTGGGTCCGAGCGCGGTGCGAATCGATCTCCAGCGGCGTCCCGCCGGAGCACCAGCGATACTCCATCGGAAGACGTCGGTGGAGTTGTTGAGCAGCCCGCCGACGCCAAGCGGGTAGAGCGTGAGCCAGAGCAACTGCTCGGGGCCGGCGACGCCGGTGCCGGCGAGCGTCGCGAGGCTGTCGATCTGGTCGATGCGATAGCGCACCGGATTCCCGTTCACGTCGACACCGTTGCTCTGCCACGCCATCGTCGATGCACGCGCGAGATCGAATACCCCCGCTCCGAAGCGAGACGGAATTCTGCTGCCCAGCGCGGGCTGGCTGCTGTAGTACCATTGCGGATCGTTGAGAGAGATCTGCAGCCCCCCTTCGCCTTCGAAGGATTCCAGGTAAGCCTGCTGGGCCGCGTTCGTCTGCGGCTTACTGGCCGCGAGCTCGGCCGTGAGCCCGATGCGCGACGGCGCATCAGTCGGTCCGTGCGGCAGCAGCGATACGAGACGGGTGATCGGCTGCGCGTCGAAGCTGAACAGGCCGCTTACTCCGGCAACGATTGAGGCGGCGGGCTCGAACCCGAGCGGCGGGCGCGTAAAGTTGGTGCGCTGCTTCTGCGAGATGGCGGTCAGGTTCACCTGCCCCTTCGCCGTCTGAAACTCCGCCGTCGCGCCGAAGATCGATGTTGGAGTTTCCTCGAACACCGGGTTCTCTTCGTACTGCACTGTGACCTGTCGGGGCCGTGGAAAAAGCGTATCCGGGCGGTTGAACGAGACTCTGCCGAGGTCGTAATCGACCGAGTAGTCGGTGCCGCGATTGAGCGGGATGCCGTCGATGAACAGGCGCTCGGAGTTGGGCCGCAGCTGTACCGAGCCGAGCATCAGCGCGCCGCCCTCGCCGCTCCCCTCGGCCTGATAGCGGAGGCGAATGTGATACACCGCTTCCGGGCGCTGCGCGGAGCGGACGTACTCGGGCGGCGTCGTGTAGATCGTGTCGTTCGCCGGGTTCCCCCTTCCCGCCAGCCCGGCCGCGGCGAACGGCTTGAGCGAAGGAAAGATCAGGAACTGATCGCGAATCGTCTTCGCCCCGGTGGAACCAAGGCTCAGCTCGAAGTTCGGGTCACTCGGTCGCGGCCAGATCCGGTTCTCGATGTCGAAGCTGGAGCTGTTGGTGCTCTGCGCGAGCCCGAACAGCTTGAGGTAGGTGTCTGCATTGCCGGCGGGCGGCTTCTCCTGGTCGGCGCTGCTGCCCGCAACGACCTTCAACGTCACGCTCTGGCGCCGGAGGTCGGCGCCACCGAGCCGGTAGACGCTGCGGATCTCGCGGTCGAACGCGGGATCGCCCGGCTGCACATCGGGATCCCAGATCAGATTGGCGAGCTGCTCCGTCGACGGGTTGAAGGAGAGGTCGGGGGTTCCACCGGTGCTGGCGAACACAGTGTCGCGGCCGTTAATGCGGACGCGGTACGCGACGACGAGCCGCTCATTATTGAGAGCAAGGGGCCGCACGAGCGCGATCCACAGGAGCGATGGATCCGCATAGTAGTCCACCCCTTCGCGGAGATACTCGTAGACTTGCCCGCGCCGTGACCTCGGATTGCCGAGGATGCGGAACTGAGGTCCGCTTGGATTTGGCGGCTGGCCACCGATGAGCAGGCGGTAAAGAAAGATCTTCGTCGGTCGCAGCGTGTCGGGCAGCGAAGCGGAGAGTGACGCCATCCGGCGTGTGTCGAGAATGTCGATGTTCGGGTACGAGCCGCCGAACAACATCGGATTCACGGTGAAAAAGAAACGGCGCGGCTCGAACTGATAATCCTCGATCTTGCGGTCGACCGCCTGCAGCGTGCGATCGCCGATGGTAAAGACGTGGTCGCGCACGATGTTGCCCTTCTGCTGCGCGAGAATCGCCTTGAGGCGCATTGGGCCGAGCTTCGTGATTGCCTGCACGCCATAGTTGCCGCTCGGGATGCCGGCGGTGATGAAACGCGAAGCGGGGGGCTGGAAGGTGACGTTTCCCACTTCGAGGCGCTGAAGCTTCTCGTTCCCCCTGCCCTGGTAGTAAATGGAGATGTTGTTGGACGCGTCGAACTCGCGCTGCGTGTCGTAGTCGAGGTTCACGTGGACGCGGTCGGCGACGACGCCGCCGGATCGCGCTGCGAACTGGAATTCGACGAGCGGCTCGAAGGCGCTGCGGCAGTTGACAGCCGGGTCGAAAAAGATCGCCGACGAGCAGAGTGCGCTCTGATTCTTTTCGCCGCGGAACTCGAGGCGCCCGTCGAGCTGAAGGCCGAGGTCCGCGTACTCGCCGATGATCGGCACAGGCTTGATGTCTGCGACGGGCTTCGGCTTGAGCGGAATCTCGCCCGGGTAAGAGGGGGCCTGGATGGACGTGGCGAAGCTCGTCGTCGCCACCTGTCCCCACACCGATTCGAGGATGGTGCGCATGTTCTGCTGGAACGCAGTCGCGCGCGCCGCTTCGATCTGCGCCGACGCCTGGCGGAACGACTCCCGGTCGCCGCGTGAGATCACCGGTGGCAGCGTGAGCGGAAGCGTATCGCGCCCGAGTCGGAGGCGGAGCCCGGGCGTGCCCGGCATTCCGGTGGGAGGCGTGGTCGGCAGCGCTGGCGTGACGGTGCGCGCGGTATCGCGCGGTTCCTGCGCGTGCACGGGCGACGCCGCGACGCAAAGGACCGCCACGAGCGCCGCGGCAACGCCGCCGACGCGTGCGGCAAGGCGCGTTGCGAAGACGGAAGTCGTTGTCGTCGTGTCGCTTACCCTCGAGCGCACGGTATATTTCACTCTGTGAAGATACTGCACCGCTACGTTCTTAAGGAGCACCTCGGGCCTCTCATTTTCGCACTCACCGCCCTCACCTCGCTCCTCTTGCTGCAGTACATCGGCAAGCACTTCGGGCAGCTCGTCGGTAAGGGGCTGCCGGCGCGCGTAATCATCGAGTTCTTCGCGCTCTCGGTTCCCCTCACCATCGCCCTCACGCTGCCGATGGCGGTGCTCGTCTCCACGCTTTATGCGTTCAGCAGGCTGGCCTCGGAGAACGAGATCACAGCCCTCAAGGCGAGCGGAGTGAGTCTCGTCAGCGTGCTGCGGCCCGTGCTCCTCGCGGCGCTGGGCGTCACCATGCTGATGGTCGGGTTCAACGACCAGATCCTGCCGCGCTCCAACCATCGCCTGAGCATCCTCCAGCGCGACATCGCCCAGAAGAAACCGACATTCGGTCTCCGCGAGCAGGTCATTAACGAGGTGAGTCCGGGCAAGCTCTACCTTCGCGCCGGCCATCTGGACGAAGGATCGAATCTGATGCGCGAAGTGACCATCTACGACATGGGCGACCCAACACGACGGCGCACCATTTACGCCGACAGCGGGAACATGCGCATGAACAGCCGCATGACCGACCTCGAGTTAACGCTCTACAGCGGAAACATGCAGGATGTTCCCACCGCCACGCCTGATGAGCTCCAGCGCCTGTACTTCAACGTCGACCTCATCAGGGTGCGCGGGGTCGGCAACCAGTTCCAGAAGACGGGCAACGACTCTTACAAGAGCGATCGCGAGATGACGCTCTGCGAGATGCGACAGGCACAGGACAAGGCGCGGAGGGATTACCAGCTTTCCCGCGCCGAGTTTCTCGCCAGGCGCACGAAGGCGCGGCAAGACAGGTTGCCGCTGAGCAAGGAAGTGATCGCAGAGAAAGCGGAGCCGCCCTTCGATGTCGGGTTAGCAGCCGCCTACTGCGGGCTGCTGGGGTCGCTGCCGGTAAAGAAGGCCGGCGCTCAGTCGTCCACAACCGCGAGCAGCACGCCGTCCCGGCTCAGAGCCCTCGGCAAGACTCGCCCGAACACCGCGCAGGCCCCATCGCAGGGAATCCCGCCCGCGGTTGTCTCGGCCGACCCGCTCGCCACCGCGGCAATGGACGCGCTCCGAATTCGACTCGGCGACAGCGCCCTGCTGATGAACGCCTACTCCGTGGAGATTCACAAGAAGTTTGCGCTCGCGGTTGCATGCTTCGTGTTCGTGCTGCTCGGTGCGCCGATCGCACTGCGCTTTCCGCGCGGTGGTGTCGGTCTCACCATCGGCGTCAGCCTGCTCCTGTTCTCGATCTATTACATCGCGCTCATTGGCGGCGAGACGCTCGCCAAGCGCGGCCGGATGCCGCCGGTGATCTCGATGTGGATGGCGAACATCCTGTTTGCCGGCGTGGCGCTCTGGCTGCTTGCCGGGATGGGGAAAGAGGGGGCCACCGCCCGCGGCGGCGACATGCGTGAGCTGCTGGACTCCATTCGGGGCCGTTTCCGCGCCGCGTTCGTGCGCATCGGACTCGCATCCCCCCGGCGAGCGACGGCTTGAGCCGCATCCGGGCGCTGGACCGGTACGTTTTCTCCGAGTTCTGGAAGATCTTCATGGCGACGGCGCTCGGATTTCCGGTGCTTGTCAACGTCATCGATGTCACCGACAACCTCGACAAGTACATCAACCAGAAGCTGTCGATAGGGCGGATCGCGCTGAGCTACGTGTACTGGCTGCCGGATTCGATGTTCATGGTCCTTCCCGCGGCGGTGCTGTTCGCCACTGTCTTTGCGATCGGTGGATTCACCAGGCATTCGGAGATTGCGGCGGCAAAGGCGTCCGGCATCAGCTTCTTCCGGTTCATCGCGCCGATCTTCGTCGGTGCGGTCGTTGCGACACTGCTTGGCCTCGCGCTCGCGGAGCTTGCGCCGATTACGAACAAGAAGCGGATGGACATCCTGCAGGGTGCGCGAGGCAGGAGCGTTGCAACCGACCGCTACAACTTCGCGTACGCGGCCGATGGGGGGCGTGTTTACAAGATCGGCGGACTGCACGTGAATGAAGGAGGGATCGACGGCATTGTGATCGAGCGCAAGGGAAAGGACGCCGACTATCCGTCATACGTTCTTTCGGCCGTTGACGCGCGCAACACCCCCGGTCGTGGCTGGATGCTGCACAAGGGCGCGATGCACGTGATTCCCGACACAATGCGCAACACGACGTACGAGTTCGATTCGCTCACCGACCGGCATTTCGTCGAAGCACCGAAGCAGCTCACGCTCTCCCAGAAGGCACCGACGGACATGGGGTTTCGGGAGCTGGGCCGGTTCATCACGTCGATGGAACGCTCCGGCGCTGAAGTGAACGAGCTCAGGGTAGAGCGCATGCTCAAGCTGGCCATTCCCGTGACGAGCATGGTCATCTTCCTGTTCGGCGCTTCGCTCGCGACCAGCAACCAGCGCGGCGGCGCCGCTTACGGAGTCGGGCTGAGCCTTGCGACGACGGTGGTTTTCCTGATGCTGATCCAGCTCACCAAGGCGATTGGCGGCAAGGGCATGATCCCCGCCGATTTCGCCGCGTGGCTACCGAGCATCATCTTCGGGACGTTGGGGCTGGTCATGTTCTCGCGCGTCCGCAGCTGATGCAATTCGTCCTCGATCCATTCAGGCAGGTCGGCCAGCGCGGATACTTCCTGCGCGACATCGTGCGCGCTTTTCGCGATCCGCGCACCTACGGCCCCGAAGTTTTCCGCCAGATGCGCAATATAGGCGTGGACTCGCTGCCGCTTACCGCCATCGTAGCAGCATTCATCGGTGCAGTGACCGCGTTTCAGACGCGATACCAGCTTTTTGGCGGCGTCCAGCTTTCCGTCGTCGGCCTGATCTCGCGGCAGTCGATCGTTCTCGAGCTGGGGCCGCTTCTTACCGGGCTCGTTCTCACCGGCCGCGTCGGCGCGCGCATCACCGCCGAGATCGGCACCATGCGCGTCACGGAGCAGATCGACGCCCTGGAGACGCTGGCTTACGACCCGGTGGCGTATCTCGTCGTCCCGCGCGTAATCGCGTGTCTCGTGATGCTGCCGGTGCTGGTCATTCTCGCGGATGCGATCGGTGTCGGCTCGGCGATGTTCACCGCCGTTACCGCGACGGACGTCACCGCCGCAGCCTTTGCCGAAGGGCTGAGGCTGGAGTTTGCGCCGTTCCAGATCGTGTACAGCGTCATCAAGGCGACTATATTCGGGGCTGCGATCGCGTTCTTCTGCTCCTATGAAGGCTACACCGCAAACGTCGGCGCTGAAGGCGTCGGACGCAGCACCGCGCAAGCGGTGGTCATCACTTCGGTGGCGATCCTGGTGCTGGATGCCGTTACCGCTCTCCTGCTCGCCCCCTACCTCCAGGCATGAAGACACGAGACGAAGTACTTGTTGGACTGCTGATGACGGCGGCGATCGTGGTTACGATCGTCGGCTCTCTCTGGCTCGCGCGCGGAGGCCTCTCCAAGGGTTACCCGCTGTACGTGAAATTTCCCTGGGGAGCGGGCCTCAAGCAGGGACAGCCGGTGCTCCTCGTCGGCGTCAACGTCGGCTACGTGGACCAGGTCGAGCTCAAGCCTGATGGAATTCTCGTCACAACGCTGCGGATAACCGGCGACTACAAGGTGCCGGCGGGAACGAAGGCAACGGTGGTGCCCAACGGAATCTTCGGCGATCAGGCTGTGGCGCTCACGCCCGAGCGGCCGAACTCGGTCTCGCTGGCGGAGAGCGACACTATCCCGGTTGGGGTTTCCACGCCGGGCATTGCCGACATCACGAGCAAGGCGGACTCGGTCGCCCGGTCGCTCAACGTCATCACGACTTCGCTGCAGCGTGAGTTCGTCGCCGCCGGCGGCATTCGCGACATGCGGCTGGCGATTGCCGGCACAAACCAGCTGGTCAGGGAGTTCGGCGTGATCGCCGCCGAGCAGTCGCGGCAGCTGACGGCGACGATGACTACGCTGCGGCGCGCGGCATCAGCGGTGGATCCCGCAAAGGTCGACTCGACGATCGTCAATCTTCGCACCGCCAGCGCGAACATGGCCGCCATCAGCGAGGAGTTCAAGCAAACGTCGGGAAAGCTCGACGCGATCCTCGCCAAGGTGGACAGCGGCAACGGGACCGCCGCCCTGCTGCTCAATGATCCGGGCGCCTACAACGACATGCGCGCGGTGCTGCACCGCATGGATTCGCTCGTCGCGGATGTCAAAAAGAATCCGAAGCGGTACATCAATATCAGCGTCTTTTAGGGGCTACGGTTGGAACTGTAACTGCACGGAACATGAGGTCAGCTGATAGCTGACCCATGCTTCCCGCTTACAGCTGCAAACGTCGGGACGTCAGTGCGTCAGCTCTTCGTGCGAGGGAGTCGGCACGGACCGAATCCGCGACGGTCGCCTGCGCTGCCGCTCCGAGTGGAAGGCACGACAGCAGCAAAAGCAGTCCGGAGCACAGGCTTCTCATCGCGCAAAATAACGAAAGGGCACGGCCGGCC
>JACCRL010000423.1 GCA_013813605.1 Gemmatimonadaceae bacterium | reverse complement strand
CGTTTCGCTCGATGTCCCGAGCGGGCTCGATGCGACGACAGGTGAACACTCCGACCGATGCGTGAACGCCGACCTGACGCTCAGCTTCGGCGGGATCAAGCGCGGCCAGCTGCTTGCGCGCGACCGGTGCGGAAAGATCGTCGCGCTCGACATTGGGCTTCCTGCTCCGGCGAACGCCGGTTCGCAGTCCGCGCTCCCGATGCTTGTTGACGAGGCATTCGTGAAGCACCGGATACCACCGCTCCGTTACGACTCGCACAAGGGCAGCCGGAAACACCTTGCGCTCGTTGGTGGGGGATCAGGAATGGCGGGGGCAGCGGTGCTCGCCACACGTGCGGCGCTCCGCAGCGGAATCGGCATCGTCCGCGCCATCGTCGCGCCGGATTCGCTGGCCGCCGTCGTCGGTGCGGTGCCGGCGGCAATGGTCTCCGAATGGTCCGACGTATCGCGCGCGTCCCGCGAAATCGATGGCTGGGCCGATGCGATCGTGATCGGGCCGGGACTCGGAAAATCTCGCCACGCGCGGGACGTCATCGAGCGAATCCTCGGCGACTCCACCTTGCCCGTGCTGCTCGACGCTGACGCTCTCAATGTGTTCGAGAACAAGACCGATGTATTGTCCCGCCTGCTGGCCGGCCGTGTGGCCCTCCTTACTCCGCACCCCGCGGAGTTCGCGCGGCTCGCCGCCACCGACGTAAAGACCGTTCTTGCTTCGCGGTTCGACATCGGGCAGGAGCTCGCGAAGAGGCTCAATGCAACGATTCTGCTCAAGGGCGCACCAACAATCATCTTCTCGCCGTCGGGTGCGCGTTTCGTGAGCCCGCGCGGGACCGCCGCGCTCGCAACCGGCGGGAGCGGCGACATCCTCGCCGGGATTGCGGGGACCCTGCTCGCGCAGACAGCGGATCCGGTGTCGAGCGCCGCCTGCGCCGCGTGGATTCACGGCAGAGCGGCGGAGCTTTGCGGCTATGTGAGAGGCACGACCCTGGAAGATGTGCTCTACGCGCTGCCGCGCGCCTGGAACGAGACATCGCCAAAGTTGCGCGATCCGGTGCTGGCCGATCTTCCTGAGGTGCACTCATGACTCACCTCGGAGATTTCGAGGGCGCCGCGCACCTGCGGCTTGCCGGCGGCGGAGAATTCGACGTCGTTCGCGCTCTGCTCGCCGAGTGGGGCGATTCGGCGGCGGGCATCGGGGACGACGCTGCGGTAGTCGCGGTGCCGGCCGGACAACAGCTCGTCGTGAGCACCGATACGTCCCTCGAGGGGGCGCATTTCCGCCGCGAGTGGCTCAATCACTTCGAGATCGGATACCGCTCGACAGCAGCCGCGCTGAGCGACCTCGCGGCGATGGCGGCAGAGCCGCTCGGAATCTTTGTCGCGCTCACGCTGACCGATGGTGATCGCGCGGATGTGACGCGTCTTGCCGCGGGAATACGAGACGCGGTCGCGCCACACGGCTGCCCGATACTCGGCGGCGATGTTACGCGCGGAGAAAAAATCGCCCTTACCATTACCGTCATGGGCGCAGCGGAACGGCCGTTGCGGCGATCAGGTTCTCAAATTGGAGACCGCGTCTACGTCACCGGATTGCTTGGCGGGCCGGGAGCGGCGCTCGCGGCGTGGGAGAGCGGCACCGTTCCGAGTGAGCTCCACCGTGCCCGGTTCGCGCATCCTGTCGCGCGCCTCGCTGAAGCCCGTCACCTCGCGGCCGCGGGTGCAACGGCGGGGATCGACATCTCCGATGGCCTCGTCGCCGACATCGCGCATCTTGCCGCCGCGAACGACCTGCGTTTCGACATCGACCTCGAGCATATCCCGTGCATCGGCGACGTTTCTCCGCTCGACGCCGCTGCGAGCGGGGAGGAGTACGAGCTCGTCGTTACGGGAAGCGAAAAGCTGCGCCGTGACTTCTACACGAACTTCGGGCTCGAGCTGACGGACATCGGTGCCGTGAGCGATGGAGCGCCGGAAGTCGCCCTCTATCACCACGGAACGCGCATCGCAGCTCCCGCCTCCTTCGACCACTTTCGCGGCGAATGATCTCCATTTTCCGGAGCGTGCTCACCGCCCTTACCATTCTGGTGATGACGACCGTGCTCGGAGCGGCCGTGATAGTCGCCGCGTTTTTCAAGGTCACGGACCGGCCGGGAGGCATCTTCGACAAAGTTCCGCGCTGGTGGTCAAGGGCGACGCTTTGGGCCGCTGGCGCGAAGGTTCGGCTGCACGGCGCCGAGAACCTTGGCGATGGAAGTCCGCGGATCTTCGTGTCGAATCACGTCAGCTGGTTCGATGTCCCCGCTCTCGCCGCGGTGCTTCCGCGCTACAAGTTCGTGGCGAAAGCAGAGCTGTTCAAGGTGCCGGTTTTCGGCTGGGGGATACGCGCCATCGGGATGGTTGAGATCCAGCGCGAGAACAGGAAGGCCGCGTTCGAGGCTTACGAGACCGCGGCGAAGAAGATCAGGGAGGGGAATTCGGTGGTCGTCTATCCCGAAGGCACGCGTGGGGTCGACTACGCGCTCAGGCCCTTCAAGAAGGGACCATTCGTACTCGCGGTCGCGGCCGGAGTTCCGATCGTACCCGTTCTGCTGCACGGCACGATCGAGGCACTGCCCAGAGGCTCGCTGCGGGCGCACCCTGGAACGATTGATGTACATTTGCTCGAGCCGATTCCCACCGCGGGATACGACTACGAGCGCCGCGACGAGCTGATGCAGCGAGTAAGGGAAAGCATGATCGCCGCGATGCAGAAACTTTATGGTGTCGAGCCGGTTCGGATCGCCGCGCGCGCGTCCTCCGGGGACGGCACCGCACCGGCGGAGGTATCGGCGCCGGAATGACAGCAACCACCACGATCAACAGATAGAAATGCCGAGCATAATAGATATCAGGGCGCGCGAAATTCTCGACAGCCGCGGCAATCCCACCATCGAAGCCGACGTCACGCTCGACAGCGGCGCCGTCGGGCGCGCCGCCGTGCCGAGCGGAGCATCCACCGGCGAGCATGAAGCGCTCGAGCTGCGCGACGGGGACGCCGAGCGGTACCTCGGCAAGGGCGTCGAACAGGCGGTGCAAAGCGTAGAGGAGCGCATCGGTCCGGCGCTCAATGGGATGGTGGCGACCGATCAGATCGCTATCGATCGCGCGATGATCGAGCTCGATGGGACGGCGAACAAGGGCAAGCTCGGCGCGAACGCGATCCTTGCCGTTTCGATGGCGACGGCGCGCGCGGCAGCCATGGAGCTGGACCTTCCGTTGTACAGGTACCTGGGTGGCCCGATGGCGCGCACGCTTCCGGTGCCGATGATGAACATCCTGAACGGCGGCGCGCATGCGACGAACACCGTCGATTTCCAGGAGTTCATGGTGGTGCCGGTGGGCGCGCGGACGTTCGCCGAGGGATTGCGCATGGGAGTGGAGGTGTTTCACGCGCTCAAGAAGGTTCTCGTGAAAAGAAAGCTTTCCACCGGTGTCGGCGACGAAGGAGGCTTCGCGCCCGACCTCAAGAACGACGAAGAGGCGCTGAAGGTGATCATCGAGGCGATCGAAGCGGCCGGCTTCGCGCCGGGGCGCGAAATCGCGCTGGCGCTCGACGTTGCGGCGTCGGAACTGCACGGCAAGGGTGGCACCTACACGTTCAAGAAGAGCGGTGCCGGGTCGCGCGATGCGGCGGGGATGATCGAGATGTACGGGAAGTGGCTGGACGAGTATCCGATCGTGTCAATCGAGGATGGATTGGCCGAGGACGACTGGGATGGGTGGGCGCAGCTGACGTCGGCGCTGGGAGATCGCGTGCAGCTCGTCGGCGACGACCTCTTTGTCACGAACACCGAGCGACTGGCGCGCGGCATCGAGTCCGACGTTGCGAACGCGATTCTCATCAAGCTCAATCAGATCGGCACGCTGACGGAGACGCTCGAGTCCATCGAGATGGCGAAGGCGAACGGGTATCAGTCCGTGATTTCGCATCGGTCGGGCGAGACGGAAGACACCTTTATCGCCGACTTGGCCGTTGCGACTGGCGCGGGGCAGATCAAGACGGGATCAGCGAG
>JACCRL010000412.1 GCA_013813605.1 Gemmatimonadaceae bacterium | reverse complement strand
CATCCTCACGCAGCACCGAGGGCGCAAAGGGGCGAAAGCTTTCCCTGTATTTGACCTTGAGGTTGAGCGTCTTCTGCATCCTGGGGGAACGGGCGTCGCCCAGGATGGAGCGCGCGCCCAGTGCTCGCGGGCCGAACTCCATGCGTCCCTGGAACCATCCGACCGCCTTCTCCGCGACCAGGGCGTCCACGGTGTGCTCCAGCAGGTCACCTTCGTCCTCGATCGTCCGGAAGCGCGCGCCGGCGCCGGCCAGCCGCTGCTCGACCTCGGCCTGCGAGAACTCCGGTCCCAGATAGCTGCCCCGCATGGCGTCGTGTCCGTTCACCTGCCGTGGCTGCCCGGCAAAGGTGTGGTACGCGGCGAGCGCCGCGCCCAGCGCCCCGCCGGCGTCCCCGGAGGCAGGCTGTACCCAGATACGGTCGAAGACTCGTTCGCGCAGCACCTTGCCGTTGGCAACGCAGTTCAGCGCCACGCCGCCCGCGAGGCAGAGGTTGCGGGTTCCGGTTTCAGCCGCCAGTGACCGCGTCAGACGGAGCACCACCTCCTCGGTAACCGCCTGGACCGAGGCGGCCAGATCCATGTGCCGTTGCGTCAGAAGCTCTTCAGCCCCGCGCGGCGGGCCGCCAAAGAGATCGTGGAACCGGGCATTGGTCATCGTCAGCCCAGTGCAGTAGTCGAAGTAGCTCTGGTCCATCCGGAAGGAGCCGTCTTCCTTGAGGTCGAGAATATTCTCCATGATCTGGTCGGCAAACCGCGGCACGCCGTAGGGAGCGAGCCCCATCACCTTGTACTCACCCGAGTTCACCTTGAAGCCCGTGTAGTAGGTGAAGGCCGAGTAGAGGAGCCCGAGCGAGTGCGGAAAGTGAATCTCCTTGATCGCCTCCAGGGAGTGACCGCGCCCGTAGGAAACTGAAGTCGTCGCCCACTCGCCCACTCCGTCCATTGTGAGCACCACCGCTTCCTCGAAGGGCGAGGGAAAGAAGGCGCTCGCCGCGTGGCTCTGGTGATGCTCGGTGAACAGGAGCCGGCTCTCCCAGTCGACGTTGGGGGCAAGGCGCCGCAGCTCCTTGGCGAGCAGGCCCTTCTGAAACAGCTTCTCACGCAGCCAGAGGGGGAGCGCCATCCGGAAAGAGGTGAATCCCGAGGGAGCGAAGGACAGGTAGGTCTCCAGCAGCCGTTCGAACTTCAGGAACGGCTTGTCGTAAAACACCACGTTGTCCACCGCATCCAGGGACGTTCCCCCCTGGGCGAGGCAGTACTCCATGGCGCGGCGCGGGAATCCCGCGTCGTGCTTCTTGCGCGTGAAGCGCTCCTCCTGCGCGGCGGCCACCACGACGCCGTCCTCCACGAGCGCGGCGGCGCTGTCGTGGTAGAAGGCGGATATCCCCAGAATCCGCATGGGTCTTTAGAACAGCGTGTAGATGAAGGGAGCCAGGGCCGAGCCCTGCGCCAGCACGATGAGCGCCCCGAAGAGGAGGAGCGTGAACATGATGGGCAGCAGCCAGAATTTCTTGCGGACCCGCATGAAGGTCCACAGCTCGCGGATGAATGACATGGGCGTATCCCTTAGAACTGATTCTTCATGCTGGCGGGCTCGAGCGAGCCCTCCCGGCGGACCCAGTAGCTCTCCGAAGCGCGCTCCAGGTGAAGCTTGAGGGGCCGCTTGCCAAGGAGCCGCATCAGCAGCCCCGTCGGCAGGACGACGAGGAAGAAGATCGCCCCGAGAATTATCGGAGTGGTGACCTTGTGCAGCACGAGTCCGAAGCGGAGCCAGAGCCGGTTGAGGGGCGCGAGCACCGTCGGGACGAGCAGCGCTACGAGCAGGAAAGCTGCGGCGATAGCCAGCGCCCACAGGCGCACCTCACCGCGTCCCGGCAGTGGCCACAGCCCCACGATGGAGAACACCGCAGCGAAGGTGAGGCCGAACGAGCGATCACTCGGACCCACCACCTTCTCCTCGCGAGAGAAATCCTCGTGGAGCTGAGGGGAACGAGAGATCTTCATTCTGGTAGACGCAAGTTTAGCCCCGCGCGAGGAAGAAATCCAGCGGCAAGGACTAGCCGCGTGCGGCGCGCGTGGGCCGCACGGCGCTAGCCGCCGCGGAAGCAAGCTCTTCAAGCGTGCGGCGGGCACACTCTTCCCAGCTGAATCGGCGCGCGCGTTCCCTGCCCGCCTCGCCAAGCGCTGAACGCGCGCGCGCGGGCATTCCAATGACCTTTTCGATCTGCGCGGCGAGCTCGTCGGCGTTCCCCGCGTCGTAGTAGAGCGCGGAATCGACAAAAAATTCCGGCATTGGC
>JACCRL010000391.1 GCA_013813605.1 Gemmatimonadaceae bacterium | reverse complement strand
CCACGACGCTGGCCGTGCTCATGAACGCGTATCGCGAGGAATCCGTCGAGGGCGAGACGGAGGGGCGCACGGTGCTGGCGCTTCATCCATCGCTCGCTCCGATCAAGGCCGGAATATTTCCTCTCGTCAAGAAGGACGGCATGCCGGAGATGGCGAAGAAGATCGCCGCCGATCTGCGTGAATCTGTCACCGTTTTCTACGACGACAGCGGCGCGATCGGTCGCCGCTACCGCCGCCAGGACGAAATTGGAACGCCGTTCTGCATCACGGTGGATGGGGAATCCACGACCGCGGGCAGCGTGACGGTCCGCGATCGCGACACTCTCCAGCAGGAGCGCGTGGACGCGGGCAAGCTGCGGGAATACATGGCCACGAAGCTCGGCGCGTGAAAGCGCTCGGTCTTCAGCGGCTGCGGGTCGAAGGGCAGGCGTTCATGGAGGCGATCTCTCGCGAAGGATACCTCGCGTATTCCGGCCACAAGGCGACGGCCGAGCTCCAGCCGATCTATCAGCAGTATGAAAAGGTGCTCGGACCCGAGGCGCTCGAGCTCACACTTGAGCTTTTCCGCTCCGCGCCGGCGGGCGACGAGCGCCGCTCCGCCCAGTGGCTGCTCGAGTGGCAGATCGAGTCGCAGGCCTCGAAGCCACTGGCGGCGCTCGACGAGCGCGAGATTGCGTGGGAGAATTCGGCGGTCCTGCGCTCACCCGACGGGCGCGTGATTCAGTACCAGGCGGCGCCGATCGAGATCGCCAACACGACCGATCGAAAGCTGCGGCTGGGAATAGATGCGGCGCGCTCGAAGCTGGTGAAGAGCGAGCACGCGCCGATGCGGCTCGAGCGGCTGCAGCGGGAGAAGGACTACATCGAGTCGCTCGGCGTCGCCGATGGATACAACGCATCGTTCGAGGCCGTCACGGGAATCTCGCTCACGTCGCTTGCCGCGGATTGCCAGCGGTTCCTGCGCGACACACAGTCGATGTGGGACGATACACTACCAGGCTTCCTGCGCAGCTCACTCGGCATCAAGCCGGCCGACGCGAAGCGGTCGGACGCGTTGGCGCTCTTCCGCGCGTCGGAGTTCGATGCGGGATTTCCCGGACCGCAAATGGAGAGCATGGTGCGCAAGCAGGTGAACGAGATGGGGATCGACCCGGTGGCGGAGGGCCGCATCATCTACGATCTCGGCGACCGCGACGGGAAACGGTCGCGCGCTTTCTGCTCGCCGGTTCGCGTTCCGGAAGAGGTTTACCTGGTGCTGCGGCCGCACGGCGGCCAGAGCGATTACAACACCATGATGCACGAGCTCGGGCACGCGCTGCACTTCGCGTACGCCAGTCCCGACTATCCGTTCGAATTCAGGTGGCTGGGCGACAACTCGGTGACGGAGTCTTACGCCATGCTGTTCGACCACCGCATGCAGGATCGTGGCTGGCTCCTGCGCTACACGGATCTGCGGAAGGGCAGGGTCGACGCGTTCCTCAGGCGGGCTGGCTTCGAAGAGCTCCACTTCCTGCGCCGGTACTGCGCGAAGCTTATCTACGAGGTTTCGCTGTACGTTGGAGACGTCCCGTGGGGCCAGCTGCCCGACCTCTATGTCTCGCTGCTAAGCGGCGCAACTGGTTTCGAATATGATGCCGTCGATGCCTTCGTCGACGTGGATCCGCGCTTCTACTCGGCGCGCTATCTCCGCGCATGGCAGCTGCAGTCGCTGCTTAACGATGATCTCACTGCGAGATTCGACGCTGACTGGCACCGTAATCCCGGCGCCGGCCCCTGGATCGTGAGCGAGCTGTTCGCTCACGGGCAACGCGACACCGCCGACGAAATTGCGTCGCGCACAAAGGTGGGGAAGCTGTCCTTTGCGCCGCTGGCGCGCCGCATCGAGGAGCTTCTTGAGTCCTGACTGGTTGAGCGTCCGCGGCGAGACCATCGAGCGACTGCAGGCGCTGATCAGGTTCGACACTACCAACCCGCCCGGCAACGAGCTTCCTCTCGCTCGCTACCTCGAGAAAGCGCTGACCGGGGAGGGAATCGAGACACAGCTGCTGGTGCCGGCGCAAAACCGCGCCGCGGTGATCGCCCGCATACGTGGCGATGGCAGCAAGCGACCCGTCATCCTGCTCGCCCATATGGATGTCGTCGGCGTCGAGAGAGCGAACTGGTCGACCGACCCGTTCGGCGGAGAGGTAAAGGACGGCTTTCTCTACGGCCGCGGTGCCATCGACGACAAGGGAATGCTCGCCGCCAACCTGATGACGATGCTGCTCCTGCAGCGTGAGCTGAAACGGAACGCCGGCAAGCTCAGGAGAGATGTCGTCTTCATCGCGACATCCGACGAGGAAGCGGGTGGCGACTGGGGGATGGGCTGGCTCGTGGAAAAGCATCCCGACCTTCTGGATGCGGAGTTTGCGCTCAACGAGGGCGGCCGCACGCGCATCATTGCCGGCGACCGCACATACCTGGCGGTGCAGAGCGCCGAAAAGATTTCTCACGTCGTCAAAGTCGCGGCAACGGGCCCGGCCGGCCATGCGGCGGTGCCGCTCCGCGGCAATGCGATCTTCACGCTCGCCAGGGCGCTCGAAAAACTTTCCCGGCACGAAGAGCCCCTCTGCCTGACGGACATCACGACGGGGTTCTTCTCCCGGCTTGCCGCAATCTGGCCGGAGGCCTCTGAGCGGAGAGCGATGGAAGACCTCGTGTCCGGCGTGCCGCTCCGAATGGAGAGCGGCGCACGCATCCTGTCGCAGACGGCGGTGTTTAACGCCGTCATCCGGAACGGCATCTCCCCCGTTATGCTGGAAGGCGGAATTCGGCACAACGTCATTCCCGCATCTGTCGCCGCCCTCCTGAACGTGCGCACACTGCCGGGCCAGCCGCTCGACGCGGCGATCGCCCGAATGGAGCACACTGTCGGCGATCCCGCCGTGACCTTCGAAGTGATTGAAAGAGGCATTGAGGCTCCTGCGTCAAATCCGCAGTCGGCGATGTTCGAGGCGATCGAAGACGCAACGCGCGCAATCGATCCGGCGATCGCCGTTGTGCCGTATCTGAGCACCGGCGTGACTGACAGCGCGCGCCTCAGGCGCCTTGGCGTACAGGCCTACGGCGTATTGCCGTTTCCCATGAATCAGTCGGACGAAGAGCGTATGCATGGGCACGACGAACGGGTTCCGCTCCACTCACTGGAGTTCGGAACCCGCCTTATTTATGAAGCGGTCCTGCGCGTAGCATCTTGACTGCTGACTGAGAAACCCACAGATGCGAGGTACCGGAAGCATAGATCCGAGTTGCCAGACACGAATCTTCTGGACTGCTCGCGAGGACGGGGCGAGATGCCGGAAGAGTCTCTAGCAACTACCAACTACGCTTCCGGCACCTCGCATCTGTGTATTTCTAGGTTGCAGTTAGGCTTTTACCGTCCCTCGAGCTCGTCCGCGATGCGCCCGCCGTCGTAGACCTTCCTCAGCGATTCGGTTATCCCCTTCGAGTGCACGCTCACGGAGCGGGCGACTTCCGACGTGAACAGGAAGCGGTTGGGCAGCGACTCGATGTTGCCGTCGAAGATGAGTCCCACCACTTCGCCGTTCCTGTTGATCACCGGACTTCCGGAATTACCGCCAATGATGTCGTTGGTGGAGACGAAGTTGAACGGCGTCGCGAGGTCGAGATTGTTTCTTCTTTCCACCCACCGCGGCGGCAGCTTGAACGGATCCTTGTTGTCGAACTCCGCTGAGCGGGCGTAGAGACCGTAAAAGGTGGTCTTGTAGGGCGCGATCGTCCCGTTCATCGGGAATCCCTTTACGATGCCATCGCTGATGCGAAGCGTGAACGTGGCGTCCGGAGGCAGCGCCGTTCCGTACGCGGCGTAAAGCGCCTGCCCGATTTTTTCGCTGTTCGCAGTGATGATTGCGTTGAGCTTGTCGGCCCGCAGCGTCTGTGTGCGATTGAGTGGATCGACCCCGCGGGCGAAGACGATAAGCGGATCGGTCGACGTGGCAATCGCGCTGGCCCCACCGTCGACGAGCGACTTGCGGAAGGCGGCATCGCCGAGGCGCGTGCCGCTCACCAGCGCCCGCGCGGCCTCGTCAGGAGACCGGCCCGCGAGCGCAAGACGCAGGAATGGATCGCTCGGAGAAAGCTCGGCCTGAGC
>JACCRL010000386.1 GCA_013813605.1 Gemmatimonadaceae bacterium | reverse complement strand
CATAGGCAAGCGACTGCGCGAAGCGCCACCTCTGCGGCTGGATAGGCAGCGGCTGATCCCCCTTTGGCAGCAGGCGCGAGGCGATGAGCGGGATCTGCATCGGCGTCGGGCTGCCGATCGTCTCGGTAAGAAGTCCGATCATGTTGTGGAAGTACACAGTCGTGCGGAGCCCGCCGTTCCACCAGGTAGAGTAGTTCGCTCCACCGCGCATTACGGCTCCAGGCTTTCCCTCGGACACGAAGCGCGTATGCATCGCGGCGCCGACGAGATCGAGCTCGACCGGCACGAGCGGATCGAAGTTGTAGTTAAACGGGTCGCGAAAGGGCGGCGCGAACATCACCGTGCCGGCCGGACCCGTCTGGTGATGGTTGTAAACGATCTGCGGATGCCAGGCGCGAAAAAGAATGCTGTCCATCGCCTGCGTTTCCGGCTGCGAGGCCAGATACGAATCGCGGTTGTTGTCGTGACCGATGTACTTGTGATAAAGACGCGGCACGCGCGAAAGCGTGCGCTTGAGCGTGTCGGCCTCGCGCATGTACCAGTCGGAGACGAGGTCCTGCCCGTCGGGATTTGCCGGCACCGCGAGGATGATGTCGTCGCGGAGGAATCTCAGCGTCTCCGCGTCATCGCGGCTCACGAGCTCGTAGACAGTTTGTATGAGCTGTTGCGCGCCGAGGACTTCGGTGGCGTGAAGACCGCCGTCGATCCAGACGATGGATTTTCCCTGCGCGGCGAGTGATCGCGCCTGCGTCTCGGTGAGATCCTCAGCGCGCGCGAGGCGACGGGAAATGTCCCTGTAGCGTGCGAGGTTGCGGTGGTTCTCTGGCGAGGTGATGATCGCCATCCACATCGGCCGCCCTTCCGCGGTGGTTCCGATCTGCTCCAGCTTCAGCCGCGCCGATTGCCGGTCGAGCTTCTTCCAGTAGTCGATCATCCGCGTGTAGTTCACGAGGAAATAATCGTCGCCGATGTTGTGGCCGAACTCCGCCAGCGGCGAGGTAACGGCCGCCTGCGCGCCGGCGGTGGCGGACACCGCGATGGCGAGCAGGGACGACGCGAGAAGGCGTTGGATGAGCTTGATCATTACTCTCTGTGTGTTGGCGAGCCCTGCGTGGCGCAGACCCTCGCCGGTAAGATAACCGGCGGCGCGCGGACTGGTGAAGCGGTCACCGGCGCGCGCGCGACTCACTGCTGGCGGCGATGATCACGCCGCCCAGAACGATCGCCCCGCCGACGAGCGTAGTCAGCGGCGGAATCTGGCGGATTGCCGGAATCAGCGCTCCGAGCAGCGTCGCGCCGACGGGCTCACCGAGCACGGTGAGGTTCACCACGTAGGCGGGAAGAAACTTGAGCGCCCAGTTCATTCCCGTATGCCCGAGCAGCATTGGGCCGAGCGCGAGCCCGGCGAAGATCAGCAGCTCATTCGGCGGCTGCGGACCGAGGGGGATCGAGCGCGTGAAAGCGATCACGAGGAGCGTGACGAAGGCAGCCGCATAGACAATTCCAACGTAGGCCCAGATGCTGAACGATGCGCGCAGGTGGCGGCCGATCGTGTAGTAGAGGGCTGCCGTGACGGCGGCGGAGGCGGCGAGCAGATTACCGAGTAGCGACTGGTTTCCAGACGGTGCCCAGCCCCCGGCGAGGTCAGGCGCGGCGATGACGAATGCGCCGGCAATGGCGATCGCGATGCCAACGAGTTGTCTGGAGGTGGGCGACTCTCGGAGCAGCAGCGCCGAGATCCCGGCAACGACCGCCGGTTGGAGGCTGACCAGTGAGACCGAAGCGGCGATCGTCGTCAGGTGGATCGAAGCGTTCCAGGCCCAGAAGTGGAGGGCGAGAAAAATTCCGCCGGTGACGGCGAGGCCAAACTGCGAAGCGGAGAGCTTCCTCCATTCGCGCCATTCCCCCGTTGCGAACAGAAACCCGGCCACGATGACAAGGGAGAATCCAAGCCGCCAGATGGCGATGACGACAGGATCGGCGTGCGAGAGCCGCACGAGTGGACCCGCGAAGGAGATGCCGAGCAGCGCGAATGCGAGAACCCAGAACGGCGAAAATCTCATGGGCGGTAGTATAAATAAAAAAGAGCCGGCGCTTCTCAGC
>JACCRL010000372.1 GCA_013813605.1 Gemmatimonadaceae bacterium | reverse complement strand
CTGCGTAACCGAGGAAAGTCCCCGGGTTGGTTGCCGCGAGCTCGAGAGCGCCGGTCGCGAGGCTGACTCGATACACGTCGGCGAGGGCGGGGTTGCGCCTGTTCATCGTGATGATCGCGAGGTCGGGCGTAGCGTACGGAAGCGCCAGGACCTCGACCTCGACGTTCTTGAAGGGCGTCAAGTCGCGCGGCGTGGCGGACGGATCGGATACGCTCGCGACATGGAGGTGATAGTTCTCGTCGCCCGCCCGGTCCTGGACCCAGAGAATTCGCTTGCCGTCGGCAGCCCACCAATAGTTGGGAACGGAGCGCACGGAATCACGCGTGATTGTGCGCTCAGTGTTCGATCCGACCCTGCGGACGAACACGTTCTGGCGCCCCTTCCAGTCCTTCACGTACGAAAGCCAGCGGCCATCGGGCGAGATACCACCCCACTGGGCGGCCGGCGATTCGAAGAGCGCCTCGAGGGGAATGAGGCGAGGGAGAGAATCGGTCACCGGCAATGCGCGCAAGGATTGCGCGTAGAGATCCGGAGAATTGCGCATGACGACACCGGCGCACGCAGTGCCGATCGCCACGCCCAGCACCAGCCGCTTCATATTTCGCATCGACATCCTGGCAGAAGTAACCCCACTACTGACAACCGCACGGCCGAAAGGGTTGAACGGTTCCACCTTACCGGATCTTCTTCCACCGCGTGCCATGGGGACCGTCCTCGATCGAGATTCCGCGCGCCTCGATCTCGCCACGCAACGCATCCGCCCTGGCAAAATCGCGCGCCGCTCGTGCCGCCCGTCTCGCCGCCAGCTTTTCCTCCACCCACGCAGCAAGCTCGGGATCGGGCCCCGCCTCTTCCGGGATGACATCGAGCACCGAATTGATGCGCGCAAAAGTCTTTCTTGCCGCCTCGACCGCGGCGCGGTCCTGCCCGCCGCGGTCCAGCTCGGCGTTCGCCCGTCGTATGAACGTGTAAAGCGAGCCGAGCGCGGCCGGAGCGTTCAGGTCGTCTGAGAGCGCCTCCACGACTTCCTTTTCCGCTTCCGCGGCAATGGTCTCGAGCGCCGGTGTCGCACCCCGCGCGGCCTCGAGCCGGGCAGCGAAATCTCCGATGCGGCGCACTCCCTCGAGCGATGCCTCGAGCGCTTCCCCGGAAAGATTGAGCTGCTTCCTGTAATGGGTGGAGAAAACGAAATGCCGGAATGCAGCGGCGGACACTCCCTGCTCTTTGAGGTCGGCGACGGTGGCAACGTTGCCGATACGCTTCGCCATCTTGCTGCCGTCGGTGAGCAGAAATTCTCCATGGCACCAGAAACGCGCGAATGGAGCCCCCGTCGCGCCCTCCGACTGCGCGATCTCGTCCTCGTGGTGCGGGAAGATGAGGTCGATCCCGCCACAATGGATGTCCATCGTCTCGCCGAGGTAGCGCATTGCCATTGCCGAGCATTCGAGGTGCCAGCCGGGGCGGCCCCTGCCCCACGGTGAATCCCAGGCGGCACCGGTCTTTTCATCCTCTTCCTTTGCCGCCTTCCAGAGCGCGAAATCCTGTGCGTTCTCTTTCGAGTAGTCGTCCTGGATGACGCGCGCACCCGTTTTCACTTCGCGCGTGTCGAGACGCGAGAGCTTGCCATAGCCGTGGAGCTTCCCGATCGCGAAGTACACCGAACCATCCTCGGCGCGGTAAGCAAGACCGCGATCGACAAGCGTCTTTACGAGTGCGACCATCTCCGGGATGTGATCAGTCGCACTCGGATAGATCTCGGCATCCTGGATGCGCAGGAATGCGCGGTCTTCGTGAAACTTCTTCACGACCGGAGCAGTGATCTCGCCGATCGTCACGCCCGCCTCGCTGGCGCCGCTGATGATCTTGTCGTCGACGTCGGTGAGGTTCATCACCTGGAGCGTCTGCCATCCGCGCAGCACGACAACGCGGCGGAGGAGATCCTCGAACAAAAATGTCCGGAAGTTGCCGAGGTGCGCGGGCTTGTAGACGGTCGGGCCGCAGGTGTACATGCGCACCGTCTCCCCGTCGGCGGGCGCAAATTCCTCGACCGCGCGGGTGAGCGTATTGTAGAGGCGGAAGGTGGTCACACGCGGAAGCTAGGCAGCGCTGTTGGCAGGCGGGAGGGGATGTCTTCTGCGCGGGACGCTATTGCACGGTTGCCTCCGCCACATGCTGCGCCGCCTTGTCGGGCCAGCGAAAGTTGAGCTGGGGTCTCATGCCCGACGAAGGGGAAGCCGATTCGATGATCCGCCCAGCGGAAAGAACGACCGTTCGCGTCGCGACATCGGCGAGCTCACGCGCGTCGGGCGCCGAGAGCAGTATGGTTACGCCGCGGCGAGACAGACTTCCCAGCGCTTCGATCACGTCTGGCGCGCCAAGCAGCCCTTCGCCAGAGAGTGTCTCGTCGAGCAGCACGGCGCGCGGTTCGCCGATGAGGGCCTGCGCGAGACCCAGGCGCTGATGCAGGGCCGGCGAAAGCTGGCTGACACGCCGCGATGCGTGAGCGAGCAGCGAGGCCTCGCGCATGGCCGCGTCAACCTGCGCGGCACGGCCGGACGAAGCGAGCTCGTGTAGCGTTGCGTGATACTCGAGCGCCTCACAAACCGTGAGGAATGAGTAGAATCCCGCGCGCCGTGGTACGTAGGCGATTCCTGGGGGAATGTGATGCGCGGAAAGCATCTCTCCAAACCAGGTGATGGACCCGTAATCGGGCCGCAGCAACCCCGCGACGCAGAGCATCAGCGTGGACTTTCCGGCGCCGGCCGGCCCGGCAATGCCGATAATCTCTTCACGCCCGGCCGCGAGGTCGATGCCCGCCAGCGCATCCACCGCGCTCGTGCGCCCTCGCATCCCCGAGCGATAGGCTTTCCTCAATCCGCGTACTTGCAGTGCCGGTCTCACGCAACGCGCTCCGCTTAAGGAACGCGTGAATCTCGGTTAACTCCAGGGAAAAGAGCCCACCATTAATCGGCTCCCGAAAGCATTGTCACCCCGTACCGCGGGGCAAACGGAGCTTACGCCGATTTGGCGAGGTTGATCTTCTCCTTGAGGCGTATGAGGTCGGGTATCGCCGCGGACGGTGTTCGCACACCGCCATCCGGCGACGGAACGCGCAGCACGAGAATCCGGTCGCGCGTGCTCTTCCGGAATCCCTTTCCTTCGTAGATGCGGTTGATGAGAATTCGCCGCACGATCACCATCGTCGATGCCAGCGTCGGCAGCGCCACGATCAAACCGAGCGGCCCCACCACCTTGCCGATGACGAGCACCGCGAGGATCGTCAGCACCGGCGGGAGGTCGAGCTTCTTCGACATCACCAGCGGCGCGATGAGATTGCCTTCGATGAGGTGGATGATCACGCCGAGCGCAATGACGTAG
>JACCRL010000325.1 GCA_013813605.1 Gemmatimonadaceae bacterium | reverse complement strand
GTCCCGTGCTGACTCCCTCCGTACGCAGCTTCCGCTTCCCGATCACGACGCGCAGGGGATTCCAGGACAGCGTGGCCGCCATCAAGCCGCACATGGCAAGCGCGATCAGCACCCATGCTCCCGCCGGACCGGCGAGCTGCAGGAGGTAGAAGGCGGAGAAGCTTCCCCACAGCCCGGCCCAGGCACTGGCCTGGCGTACTCCTCCCTCCGTCAGTCCGAGCGCAACCGGCAGGATGACGACGAGGCCGAGGAGAAACACCATCCACGAGCGGTCCTTGCTCTCCTCGAGCCGTCCGAACAGCCTGAGGGCGTGCGCAGCGGGGGCGAGCGGGAGGAGCGCGGCCGCAGGCCACCCAAAGAAGGCGGTGATGGGGTGCGCGAGCATCGTGCCGAGCCACCCGAAGTTCACCGCGGCCCCGCCGTTTTCGGCGAAGCGGGCAAATCCTTCCGCGCCGAGCGCCCCGGTTAGAAAGAGCGCGAAGAGGAGGAGAGCTATTCCGCGCAGCTCTCGGCTCAGCGCGCTCGCTTTAGCGCTCTCTTTCGGGTCCGAGTTTGGTGATCTGTCGGTCCTGGTAGATCGGGACCACAGAGTGGGAGTCCAGCGCCGCTGCGGCGGCGAGGTCACCGACGAACCCGGCTGCTTCGAGCGCTTGTCCGTGGGACGAGTCTTGGAAGATTTTTGCGAGGTTGTCGCCATATTTCCGGTCAATCACCACTGATGCGGACGCCGCGTCGTTCATCACGACCGACCCCGCGCGCCTGGGAATCGCACGCACGTAACGACCGGCGCAGGAAGAATCTTCGAGCGAGAAGATCCCCTCGTGGCCGGCGCAGACGATGGCGATGTCCGTATTCGTCCTCGCCGCGACCTTCATCATGGTGAGGACTGCCGAGAAGTTGACGTACGAGGCCACTACAATGTCACGGGCGCCCTGCACTCCGAGGAGCGCGCGCGTTCCGTTGGTCGTCGTGAGCAGGACGGTTTTGCCCTCGACGGCGGCAGCGGTGAACTCGAGCGGAGAATTTCCGAGGTCGAAGCCTGCGATCGGCACCATCTTCTGCTCGCCGGCCATTCTCACCTCCGAACGCTCGAACTGTTTGGCGCGAGTCATCACTTCGTCGGCGCCCTCGAGGGGAATTACCGTCTTCGCGCCATTGGCGAGCGCGACGGCAACGGATGTCGAAGCGCGCAGGACATCGATAACGGCGACCAGCCTGCCCGCCGTATCAGAGGGCTTCACCTCGCCCGGAGTGAAGAAAACGTCGATCTGCACTAGACGGGCTCCTTCATCAGATCCGATTCCCGCTCGAGGAACTTCGTGTCCACGGCTCCCGCCTGGAACTTCTTGTTTGCCATTACGCGCGACAGAAACGGTATCGTCGTCGTCACGCCTTCGATGATGAAGCTGTCGAGCGCGACCTGCATGCGGCGGAGCGCTTCAGGACGGTCCCGCCCCTGGCAAATGAGCTTGGCGAGGAGCGAGTCGTAGTACGGAGGCACCGTGTAGCCAGCGTAGACGTGCGTGTCGAGCCTCACCCCCGGTCCGCCGGGCGGGTGAAACACGTCGATGCGCCCTGGTGACGGCTGGAAATTGCGCGCCGGGTCTTCAGCGTTCACGCGGCACTCGATCACGTGGCCCCGCCGCTCGATCGGGCTCTCGATGGAAAGCTTCTCTCCCGCGGCGACCCTGATCTGCTCCTTCACGAGGTCGATGCCCGTCAGCATCTCCGTCACCGGGTGCTCGACCTGGATGCGGGTGTTCATCTCCATGAAGTAGTAAGACTTGTCCTCGTTGAGCAGCATCTCGATCGTGCCGGCGCCAACGTAATCGATTGCCTTGGCTCCGCGAACCGCGGCGTCTCCCATCTCCGCGCGGAGCTCCGGCGAGACGGCGGGACTCGGCGCCTCCTCGATCAGCTTCTGGTGGCGGCGCTGAACGGAGCAGTCCCTCTCGCCCAGGTGCATCACGTTGCCATGCCGGTCCCCCATGATCTGAAACTCGATGTGCCGCGGGCGCTCCAGATACTTCTCGACGTACACGTCGCCATTGCCGAACGCGGAGAGCGCTTCCCCGCGCGCTAGCTGCCACGAGCGGGCGAAATCCTCCGGATCGGTGGCAACACGCATTCCCTTCCCGCCCCCGCCGGCTGCCGCCTTGATGATTACCGGGAATCCGATCTCGCGCGCGAACACCAGCGCTTCCTCGGCGTCTTCGATCGGTCCGGTGGTTCCGGGGATGATCGGAACCCCGACCTTGAGCATCGCACTCCGCGCCGCGGACTTGTCACCCATCACCCGTATCTGGTCAGCGGACGGCCCGATGAAGGTGATGTTCGACGCCGCGCACGTCTCGGCGAACTCCGCGTTCTCGGCGAGAAATCCGTAGCCGGGATGGATCGCGTCGGCGCCGGCGATCTCGGCGGCGGCGATGATACGCGGGATGTTGAGATACGACTCGCGGCCCGGCGGCGGCCCGATGCACACGTCGTCGTCGGCGAACCTGACGTGGAGCGACTCCCGGTCCGCCTCCGAGTACACAGCGACCGTCTGAATCGCCAGCTCGCGGCACGCACGGATTACGCGCAACGCGATCTCGCCGCGGTTTGCGATGAGGACCTTCTTAAACATCATGTCCGTCCGGCGCGCGAGGAATGGCGCGCGGGATCAGGATTTGATGTCCTGAGTGAACGTATCCCACGAGGTGTCGCTGGACGCAGCGACGCCCTGCACACGCAGCGCGAACTCGCTGGGGCTGGTGGCGTAGAACACCGCATTCTCATACGAGACGACATCCTTCTTGTACCAGTTCATGATCGACTGGTCGAAGGTCTGCATGCCGTAGGGGACGGCGCCCTCCTTGATCAGGTCCGGGATGTTGAGCGACTTGCTCATGTCACGAATCTGGTCGCGCACGGCCTCGGTGTTGACCAACACCTCGGCAGCGGGCACTCGCCCCTTCTTGTCGGCGCGCGGAATGAGGCGCAGCGAAATAATCGCCTGGAGCGCGCTCGACAGCATGAAGCGCACCTCCGTCTGCTGGTGCGGCGGGTAGAACGACAGGACGCGGTTAATGGTCTGCGTCGCGTCTGTCGTGTGCAGCGTCGAGAAGACGAGGTGGCCGGTGTCGGCCGCCTTGAGCGCGACGTCGAGCGTTTCGACATCGCGGATCTCGCCGACGAGAATGATGTCGGGATCCTGCCGCAGCACGCGCCTGAGGGCCTGCGCAAAGCTGCCCGTGTCGGTTCCCACCTCGCGCTGGTTGATGCTGCTCTTCATGTCGCGGTGCAGAAACTCGATCGGGTCTTCGATGGTGATGATGTTCGCCTGGCGATTCTGGTTGACGTAGTGAAGCATCGACGCCAGCGCGGTCGATTTTCCCGAGCCGGTAATCCCCGTCACCAGCACGAGCCCGCGCGGACTGAGAGCGATCCGCTCGCAGACAGTGGGAAGGTTCAGTTCGGCGATCGTCTTCGCCTGGAACGGCACGGTGCGGAACGCGTACGCAATCGTGCCGCGCTGCTGGTACGCATTGACGCGGAAGCGGCCGACGCCGGGGACGGCGAGAGCGAAATCCGATTCCTTTTGCTCCGAGAACTCCTTGATGTTCTTGGGCGACATGATCTGTTCAGCGAGCTTGCGCAGGTCCTCCTGGCGCAGTGCCGGCATGTCGAGCCCCATCATGTGGCCGTCGATGCGGAGCGTGGGCGGGCGTCCGACCTTCAGGTGAAGATCGGAGGCGTTGCGCTGTACCATCTGCGCCAGCACGGGCTTGTGGTCGAATCCCTTGCCGTGCGGCGAGGACTCTCCGACTTCGGGTTCTATTGCGTCAGCCATTTGGGTCAATCCGGAAAAGGACCTGCCCGTATTCGACGGGATGGCCGTTCGGGGCGAGGATTTCTTTCACAACTCCGTCAAACTCAGACTCTATCTCGTTCATGATCTTCATCGCCTCGATGATGCAGAGGATCTGTCCCTTGCTGATCCTCTCGCCAACGGTCAGGTAAGGCTTGGCGCTTGGCTCCGGCGCGCCATAATACGTGCCGACCATCGGCGACTTCACTTCCAGAAACTTCGACTTCGCTTCCGCGACCTTGGCGGCGTCCCCAGCCGCGGCAGCAGCGGCCGCCGCCCCCGGTAGAGAGGGCGCCGCGGCCGGCGCGGCGATCATCTGCTGCATTGGGACCTGCGGCGCCATCTGGATGGCCCCGCGCTGCTGCGGCGTCTTCGAGATGCGGATCTTCACACCCTTGTCCGAAGAGATCTCGATCGAGTCCACGCTGGACTCGTCCAGCATCTCGACCAGCTTCTTGACGTACCGAAGGTCGAACATTGTCATTTCGCGCCTTGTGATTTCGAAGGAAGAGCTCCGCTCATGCAACCTCGAGTAGATCGCGCGTGAAGTCGGTAAGTATCTCCGGCCCGTCCGGGGAGAGGAACACGTCGTCCTCGATCCGGACGCCCCCCCATCCCGGGCGGTAAATGCCCGGCTCGATCGTCACCACCGCACCTTCGCCGAGCGCGGTCTCGACGGTTTTCGCCAGGCGTGGAGCCTCGTGCACTTCCAGCCCGAGGCCATGGCCGAGGCTGTGCCCGAAGGCTTCGCCATATCCGCGCTCCTCAATGTAGCGCCGGGCAAGACCGTCGGCATCCTGGCCCTTCATCCCGGCGCGGACGGAGCCTGCTGCGAGGGCGTTGGCGGCGCGCACGATTTCGTAAATACCGCGCTGCTCCGCCGTTGCGGAGCCAACTACGACGGTGCGCGTAATGTCCGAACAGTAGCCACCGTACTGCGCGCCGAAATCCAGCAGCAGCAGATCTCCCGTCTCGATCGGGCGCGCCGATGGTCGCGCGTGCGGGAGCGCCGCGCGGGGGCCTGATGCAACGATCGGCGAGAAAGGGAATTCCTCGCTCCCCTCGTCACGAAGCGCCTTCTCCAGAATTCCCGCGACGTTCAGCTCGGTGAGGCCGGCGTGAATTTCGGGGAGCGTCCGCTTCAGCGCGCGAATGGCGATCTCGCCGGCGCGGCGTATGAGCGCGACCTCGCCCGCGTCCTTCGCCTCCCTGAGCGCCTCGACGAGATTCAGCTGCGGCCGCCACTGCCAGCGCGTGCCCTCGCTCAGCAGACGCTGGAAATCGCGATGCAGGAGGTGGGCGGACTCGAAGCCGGCGACCTCGATTCCACCGACCGCCGGAAGCAGCGCCCACAACCCGGACCAAAGGCTCGCGGCCTCGATGCGAACCGTTGCAAGCGCCCCCACCTCCTCGCGCACCTGGGTGTCGTAGCGGAAATCAGTGATCAGGTGAAGCTCTCGCTGGCTCACTACGGCGAGCGCGCTGGAGCCCGAAAATCCCGTGAGGTAGCGGATGTTCGGCAGGCTCGTGATGACGAGTGCATCGATGTGCGCGGTGAAGAGCGATTCACGGAGGGCGGCGATTCGCGCCGGGCGCCGGTCAGTCATTGCGCGCCTGCATCATTGCGCGCCTGCATTCGCACGAGTCCGCGCAACGCGAGCTCGTAGCCGTAGCCTCCGAACCCGCAGATGATCGCGACCGCGGCGTCGGCGAGCGCCGAGCGGCGCCGTTCGGGCTCACGCGCGAAGATGTTCGTGAGGTGGACTTCGACGAACGGGATGCTCACGCCGGCGAGGGCATCACGTATTGCAAGACTTGTATGGCTGTAGGCACCCGCATTCACCAGCGCCGCATCAACGGACCCGCGAAAGCCGTGGATCGCATCGACCATGTCGCCCTCGCCGTTGTGCTGCGAGAAGATGAGCTCGACGCCCAGCTCTTTCGCGACGATGCGCAGCTGACGCTCGATGTCGGCGAGGGATTCGGTACCGTAGAGCGCGGGCTCTCTTGTCCCGAGAAGATTGAGGTTCGGACCGTTGAGAACCGCTATTCTCACTCGCCGGTGAGTCCGTCGAGCCAGGCGCGGAATTTCGCCACGTCCTCTTCAGACTCGAGCGCCGCATTTGCGCGCGGCGTGATCGACGGCCGCCGCGG
>JACCRL010000324.1 GCA_013813605.1 Gemmatimonadaceae bacterium | reverse complement strand
CGCAGGAAGGCGAGATCCTCATCGACGGCATCTCAACGCGGCAGGTTCTACCCGATGAGCTACGCTCCGAGATCGGATTCGTGCCGCAGGAAAGCTTGCTCTTCAGCGACACGATCGAGTCGAATCTCACTTATGGCACATCAGATCCCGAGTCGGGGAGGTGGGCTGCTCAGGTGGCGCAGATCGACCCCACCATCAGGAAGTTTCCCGGCGGTTACGAAACCGTGCTCGGCGAAAGGGGAATCAACCTGTCCGGCGGACAGAAGCAGCGCGCATCGCTGGCGAGGGCGCTTGCGCGGAAGCCGGCAATCGTAATCCTCGACGACGCGCTGTCGGCCGTCGACACGCACACCGAAGCCGAGATCCTCCGCTCGCTGCGCGAAGCCCTTTCTGGAAGGACGGCGCTGATTTCGTCGCACCGTATCAGCGCGATCCGCGATGCGGCATCGATCATCGTCCTCGAGAAGGGAGCGATCGTCGAGCGGGGCACGCATGGCGAGCTCCTCGAGCTCCGCGGACGCTACTGGTCGCTCCTCAGGCGTCAGCAGCTCCTCGACGCCGTCGATACCGCCGATCCGCGGGCGTTGGCAACAGCCGCCTCGTCCGATACAATATGAGCATGCCGAAGGCACGGATTCTCTCTCTGCGCCGGACAAATTGAGGTCAGTAGAGGCGGACGCGGAGCTCTCCCGCCGCATCATCGAGGAACTGCGCGCGCGCGACGCGCTCAAGACACAGTTTCTCTCGAACATATCGCACGATCTTCGCACACCTCTCGCCGCCATCATCACCCACGCCGAAATCCTGCGCGAGGGAATGCTCGGCGAGCTCAACGTCCGGCAGCGCGACAGCGTGTCGGGCATCGTCAACGGCGGCCAGCAGCTGCTCGACATGATCGACGAAATTCTGACTTACGTGCGAGGTGAGGGCGACCAGATTGCACTCACCAGGACACCCTTCTCGATCACGGAGCTCGTCGACCAGGTCTGTGTCCTGAACCAGCCGTTGGCGACGAAGCGAGGCCTTACCTGCGAGCGGATTGGCGGCGAGGAAATGCCCGCAGTCTACGCTGACCGCGACAAGCTCAAGCACGTGCTGGGAAATCTGATCGGCAACGCGATCAAGTTTACGCCCGATGGCGGCCGGATCTGGATTATTGTCTCGCGCCGCGGGGCGGGCGGAGAAGACCTGCTCGTCGAGGTGGGCGACACAGGGCGCGGGATAGCACCGGATCACCACGAGCTCGTTTTCCGCGAGTTCGCGCAGGTCGATTCCTCGCCTTCGCGGCCGCACCATGGCACCGGACTCGGCCTTGCGATCGCGCGGCGATTCGTAGAGCTGCACGGGGGCCACATCTGGGTCGAGAGCGAGCTCGGAAAAGGCAGCAGATTCTACTTCACCGTGCCGCTCGTTCCGGCACCCTGATTGCCGCACATTCTCATCGTCGAGGACAGCCTGCTGGTATCGAGCGCCTTCGAGGTGATCTTCGAGGATGCAGGTTACAGCGTCCGCTCAGCGGGAACAGTGACAGATGCGATCGAGCGCGGCGCCGAACGGGCGGTCGACATCATGCTGCTTGATCTGACACTCCCCGACGGAAGCGGCCTCGACGTACTGGAAGCATTGCGGCAGCGATCAGCGCTGCCGCGAAAGACGCTTGCAATGACCGGCCACGGTGACGCAGCAACGCGCCACCGATGTCTGGCCGCCGGATGCGCGGATGTTCTACTCAAGCCGGTGCCGATGCGGGAGCTGTTACGCCAGATAGAACTGCACCTGAAGTGATCGATCGGCGGGCGCGTCGGCGCGCCGGCCCTCTGCTTCGCTGGTACTACCGGCTGAAGTACAGGCCTTTCGCACGGGAGAAGCGCGCCCGCCCCCCGCAGCGCGGGTTGATAATGCTTCAGATCGACGCCCTCGCGTACTCGGATCTGAGGCGCGCGCTCGAGCTGGGGCTGTGCCCGACGATCGCGCGCCTGCTCAAGTCGGATGACTTCCGGCTGCGGCGGTGGTTCTGCGGTCTTCCGTCGGCCACCCCTTATTGCCAGGCGGGATTCTTTCACGGTGAGAACGCGGGCATTCCGGCGTTCCGGTTTTACGACAAGCCGGCGCGCAAGGTCATCACGTGCAACGCGCCGCATGGCGTACAGTACATCCGGGACCGCATCCACTCACCCGGCGCGCTTGCCGGCGGCTCCAGCTACGTCAACCTCCTCGACGGAGACGCGCAGACGGTCGCGTTCACCGTCGCAACGCGTGAGCAGATGTCGGTATACCGGCGACTCGGCGGAACGCGGATGGCGCTGCTGATGCTACTCCATCCGATCCGCATGGGGCGCATCGTGGTCGGGAGTGCAATCGAGTTCCTGATCGAGGAGTGGGAGCGGCTGCGCGGGGAGCTTGCGCGCCGCGTTACGCACT
This sequence comes from Gemmatimonadaceae bacterium, assembly GCA_013813605.1. Classification (GTDB taxonomy): domain Bacteria; phylum Gemmatimonadota; class Gemmatimonadetes; order Gemmatimonadales; family Gemmatimonadaceae; genus UBA4720. Next base: position 5,506 of record JACCRL010000324.1, on the reverse strand, counting down.
CCGAGGGGATCTTTCCCTTCATCCGCATCCTCAGCAACGTCGTCATCCGCGAGCTGCAGACGATGGCAATCATGCTCGATGTCTACCTCGGCGTGCCGGTTATCTACAGCACTTACATGCAATACGACGAGCTCGCGCATCACTTCGGCCCGTCGAGCCGGCAGGCTCTCGGCGACCTTCGCCGCACCGATGCTCGCATCGCCGAGATCTGGCGAATGGCGCAGCAGGCGGGCGGACGGGGTTACGATCTGGTGATTCTCTCCGACCACGGGATGACGCCGTCGCGCAGCTATCGCGTGGAATACGGTGAATCGCTCGGCACCACCGTGCAGCGAATTCTGGACGTGACTCGTGCACGGGAAAGTCCCGCACCGCGCGCACTCGCGAGCTACGCCGAGACGAGCGAGTACTCGGACATCGGGCCGGAAGTGGTCGAGGCCGTCGCGCAGCTGACGCCTGCATCGTTCGGCGCGCGGCGGGGAGTGAGGCGGTTTCGCGACTGGCTGCGCAGCCGGTACGGGCTACGCGAGATCATTTTCCCCGAGAAGTACCGCGTCGACAAGACCAACGACGTGGTCGTCACCTACAGCTCGTGTCTGGCGCTCGTCTATTTCGCCGCGACCGAAGAGCGGCTGACGCTCGACCGGATTCTCCGCGACACGCGCTGGGCGGAGCTGTATCAAGGTCTCATCGGGCACCCGGGTATCGGGCTGGCGGCCACGCTCAGCGAGGACGGAGTTCACCTCGCCGGCAGGAGCGGCACGGCAATGCTCAGGGATGGAGCGATCGAGGTCCTGTCGGGCACGAATCCGCTCGAACTGTACGGCGGGGAACCTTACGTCCTGCGCGCAGTGGAGGCGCTGGTGAACCAGCCGAACACGGGTGACATCGTCCTGTTCGGCGAGTACGATGGCTACGACATCATCTCTTTCGACGACCAGGTCGGCGCACATGGATCTGCAGGAGGAGACCAGATGCACCCCTTCATCATCGCGCCGGCAAGTCTCGGACTCGCACATGAGGTGCTGGAAGACGCGCGCGACATCCACCGCGCCGTGCTCGCCCGCTACGCGGCGAGCAATGCGGTTTCTCCCGCCGTCACCAGCTAAGGCGCGCTCACCCCGGATTCGACTATCGACCGGAACGCGCTGGCGGAAATCTTCTCCGGCTCGAACGGCTCCCCCGCTCTCTTCATCACACCTCTAACGACGTCGTCGAGTGTAACGAGCGGAGCATCGGCATCGGCCTGCACATCCACTTCCCACTTGCCGCGATCGGGACCTTTGAGTGTGTGGCGGTACCTCGCCGTGAAAACCGTATGACGGTGCACGACGATCGAGCGGTCGTGCTCCTCGATCGGCAGGAACTCATCGCCGGCGCTCTCGCTGAGCGCCTCGGGTGGCTCGCTGACGAGGGGAATGTGGGGCGGCTCGGGCGCAATCGGCCGCGCCGCGACGACGGCGACGCCCGTCTCCACGCCTGACTGCCTGAGTGGCGGGAAGAGGCGAATTTCTTCGACCGCATCGACACCGACTCGATCGGCGATGTCCCTCAGAAAACGCTCCGTCGTCTCGATCACGCCTTACCCGCCGCAGCTCGTTGCGGAGCGGCCGACTGGCGATCAGTGAGCTCCCGCTCGACGTAGAGTCTGAGGATGTGCATGAAATCCTGGGCATTGGTAACGACACCGAATGCCTGGTGCGTGCCCCTGTCCTTCAGCTTGCTCACTACGAACTCGGAAGAATCCACGCAGATCGTTGGCAGCTCGCGCATCGAGCCATCCGCTTCGGTGACGAACGCGGGAAGCATGTTACCGGTCGCGATTGCGTGCAGCGCCGTGGCGATGAGAATCGCCATCGTCGCGCGCGTCGTGTGCTTCTTCATCGCATCCTGGGCGGCGAGGGTGTCGGTAATCACCTCGGGCAGGGGACCGTCGTCGCGAATCGATCCCGTGAGCACGAAGGGGATGGAGTGTTTGACGCAGGCGTACATGATCCCGTCGGTGATGATTCCCTCGTCAACCGCGTTGTTGATCGACCCCGCCAGCCTCACCTTGTTGATCGCGCGCATGTGCAGTCCGTGCCCGCCACTCGTCGCTTCGCCCTTCTTTGTCATCCCCAGCGTCGTCCCAAAGATCGACGCCTCGATGTCGTGAACGGCGACGGCATTCCCGGCGAGCAGCGCCGAAACGAAGCCATTCTCGATGAACCAGACCATGTCGACGCGCGCCCTCGAATGCACCAGTGCCGGACCGGTCACCCACACTGGATAACCGCCGCGGTCGCGTTCGGCGATCAGTATCTGCGCCATCAGCGAATAGTCGATTGGTTTCTCGCGCGACACTTCGCTGGTCATGAACTTGAACTCGCCATCCTCCTCGCCAAGGAAGGATCCAACGTGCACGTAGATGCCCTCGCTGCCATTCTCGGCGGCACCGATGGCAACCATGTCGCCTTTCTTCAGCCGCCTCCCCTCCCTGATCCAGAGATCTCCGCCGGCGAGCACGAGTGCCGCGTCCATTCTGGGCTCGCGCGGCATGCGCCACGATCCGTCGATGCGCACGTAGGTCGGGAGGTTGGTGGTGGAGAAAAAATTCTCCGGGAGGACGCCATCGGCAGGCGCGGGGGCGAAGCGCGCGTTCGGCGCGCCGGCCAGTTCGGGTAGCGAGAAATCGGGAGGACGGAGAATCGACACCGCAATAAGATGCCCTTTCGCACCTCGCGGCTACAAGCGGCTGCGATCTCCCAACGAGAGAACGTTCACAACAGCGCGACCGGATCGCGGTCGAGCGTGAGCCGAAGATCGGCCTTCTGCGGGATCTCGAATCGCTCCAGAAAATACCGTCCAACCCTTGTCAGGTCGCCCGGGTTCGCTGCTTTCAGCAGCACGTGCCACCGCCAGCGATTCTTGATCCGCTCGATCGGGCAGGGCGCGGGGCCAACGATCGCGACGCCGTTTTCGTTCCTGGTATCGAGCAGTTCGCGTAGCCACGCCGCGCCGCCGATCGCGAAACGCGCCGTTGCGTCCTCGCTGAGGCCGCTGAACACGATGTTCGCCAACCGGACGGTCGGAGGGTACGCTGGAATCACGCGACCTGCCATCTCCTCCTTCACGAACGCGTGGTAGTCGTGCGCAACCGCGTGGCGAACGGCGTGATGATTCGGCAACCGCGTCTGAATCAGCACTCGTCCACCCTTCGCGCCGCGCCCCGCTCTGCCCGCCACCTGACTCAACAGCTGGAACGACCGCTCCGAGGCGCGAAAATCCGGAAGGTTGATGCCAACGTCAGCATCAACAACGCCGACGAGCGTGACGTTCGGAAAGTCGAGGCCTTTCGCGATCATCTGCGTCCCAAGCAGGATGTCGATCTCTCCGGACCCGACACGGTCGAGAATCCGCGTGTGCGCCCACTTCCCGCTCGTCGTGTCGAAGTCCATGCGAGCAATGCGCGCCGCCGGAAACCTCTCGCTGAGCAGTCGTTCCACCTGCTGCGTCCCCAGTCCGCGCTGGCGAAGGTTTCGCCCTCCGCAGCGAGTGCAGTCGGCACGCACATCTTCCTTGTGCAGGCAGTAGTGGCAGACCAGGCGTTCAGGGCCGCGGTGAATGGTGAGCGTGATGCTGCAGTTCGGGCAGACGGAGACCTCGCCACAGTCGATGCACTGCGCGAAGGCTGAGTAACCGCGACGATTGAGCAGCAGGATGGTCTGCTCACCCCGCGCGAGGCATTCGGCAAGCGCACGGTCGAGCGGCTCCCTGATCACCGCCCCGTAATCGGTCGCGCCAGCCGCCTTGCCGGTTTCATCTTTCACGCGTCCGCGCAGGTCCACGACTTCCACCGCCGGCAACTTCCCACCACCAACGCGGTCCGGTAGACGAAGAAGCGTGAACTTCCCGCTTTCCGCATTGGCCCAGCTCTCGAGCGAGGGCGTGGCGCTCCCCAGCACCGTGATCGCCCCTTCCGCCCTCGCGCGGACGATCGCCACCTCACGCGCGTGGTAGCGTGGCGTCTCGCCCTGCTTGTAGCTCGACTCGTGCTCTTCGTCGACAATTATCGCGCCCAGCTTCTCGAGCGGAGCAAACACTGCTGACCGCGCGCCCACGACGATACGCTTGTCTCCCCGCCTCAACCCCAACCACGCGTCGTACCGCTCGCCATCACTCAGCGCCGAGTGCAGGACGGCGATTCGGTCCCCAAACGCGGCGCGGAACCGGTCGACCGTTTGGGGGGTCAGCGCGATCTCGGGAACGAGCACGATCGCCGTCTGACCCCGTTCGTCAACGATGTGCCGGAGCAGCTCGATGTAGACGAGCGTCTTCCCGCTGCCGGTGATCCCGTGCAGCAGGAAGACCTCCCCGGCGGCGGCGCGCGCCATGACGTCGATCGCCTTCTCCTGGGCGGGAGTAGGCTTCTGCCTCTCCGGCGTGAGACCGCCTCGCGATGCAAACGGGTCTCGCTCGACTACCTCGTCCAGGACCTGTATCAATCCCCGCTTGCGCAGTCCATCGAGCACCGAGGCGGAGAAGCCGAGCTTTGCTCCGAGCTGCTCGACCGTGCTCCGGCCTCCCAGCGACTCGAGCAACTCGAAGAGCGAGCGCTGGCGCGGCGAGCGTGCGAACATCTCCTCACGCTGCAACAGGGACGGCAGGTCGGCGCTGACGCTCACGACTCGCTGCGTCTTGCGCGGCGGGTGCGGCCTGTCGGGTGCCGTCAGCATCGCGGGCAGCACTGTCCTCAGCGCAAGACCGAGTGGAACGATGTAGTACGCGGCCATCCAGCGGCAAAGCTCCAGAACCGCGGGTCCAACCGCGGGCGCGGCGTCGGGCGACTCGAGAACTGCCTTCGCCTTGCGGGTGTTGCTGCCGGATTCGCTCTCGCCGACGCAAATTCCCGTCTGGCGCCTGTTGCGGAACGGCACGACCACACGCGAGCCGAGCGCTACCGGGTTTTGGAGAGTGCCCTCTTCGACGGCGTAGGTGAAGGTCTGGAAAAGAGGGAGAGGAAGCGCTATTTCAACCAGCCGCTCGCCCGCGTCACGCACTGGAAAAGGCCACGGGGGCGCGAACTCCAGGTCGAGGCACTGCGCCAAGCCCCGGTCCGGTTCCAAGCTTAACCGTGCCTCCCGCAATCGTCGTCCCGCTGAACGGATCCTCCGCGAGCAGCGCGGCGCCGTCGAAGTCGGCGTGGTCGAGGAGCGGCGAGATCTGCGCGATTGCCGATATCCCGAGCGAGCTCTCGATCATGCATCCCGCCATTACCTGCATGCCGTGCGCGCGGGCCGTGTGCACCATACGCAGCGCCTCACGCAGACTGCCGCACTTCGCGAGCTTGATGTTGATCCCGTCGACCGCGCCGGCCAGCTTCGGAATGTCCGCGGCAACGAGGCACGACTCGTCGGCAAACACCGGCAGTTTCGACTGCTTCCGCACGAAGCGGAGTCCGTCGAGATCCTGCGCCGCGACCGGCTGCTCGAGCATCTCGACGCCGAGCTCGGCGAGAAAGCCACTC
>JACCRL010000340.1 GCA_013813605.1 Gemmatimonadaceae bacterium | reverse complement strand
CGGCGACGTTCTCGCCGTCCACCCAACGCAGATCTACGAGACCGCGCTCGGCTTCGTGATGTTCATGATCCTCTGGCGCTTCCGCGGCCACAAGCACGCCGAGGGCTGGCTGTTCGGATTCTACTGTGTGCTGGCCGGCATCGAGCGGTTTCTGATCGAGTTCCTGCGCGCCAAGGATGATCGCTTTTTCCTCGGCGGCCTGACTGTCGCGCAGGTCATCGCACTCCTGTTTGCGCTCGGCGGCGCCGCCTGGATGTACGCGCGCCGCAATCCATCGCCGGGAGCGCCCGGCATTTACGCCAAGGGGACAGCAGCGTGAAAAGAGAACTGAGTTCGGGCTCGAGCTTCCGCTTCACCTGCGGAGCGGTTGCGTTTGCTGCGCTGCTGATTGGATGCTCGAAAAACACGCCAACATCAACCCGGGTCGAGCCGGCCGTTCCTTTCCAGCTTGCCCTCGGCCAGAGCGCCGCGGTCGCGATGAGCAGCTCGCGCATCGAGTTCTCGCGCGTAGTCGAGGATTCACGCTGCCCCAGGAATGTGCAGTGCGTCTGGGCCGGCGATGCGAAGGTGGAGGTCCAGGTGATGTCGGGCACCAATCCGACTGCTGCCGAGTTGATAAGCCTTACTCCGCCGAGAAATCAGGCGCGGGTCGGCAATCTCACGGTAAAGTTTCTCAAGCTCGCTCCGCACCCGGCCGGCGAAAAACAATCTGACCGTCGCTACGTAGCGGAGTTCCTGATCTCGCGCTAGCCGCAGGCCGTCAGGCGGCCGCAACCTCTTCGCGAACCCAGAAAGTCTTTACGAGGGCGAAGATGAAGAGGGCGATCAGGATCGCCTGACCGGCGAGAGTCTCGACACTCGGGAAGATCCCCATCGCGTCGATGTGCGGCGCGCCGGAAACGACCGTGATCGGCAGCACGTTTCCCTCCTGCAGCTCGCGGATTCCCTTCCCCATGAACACGAACGCCATGTAGTACAGCAGCACACTCGTGACCGTAAAGAATGGACGCATCGGGATGCGCACGCCGTACTTGTAGAACAGCGTGAACACGACTGCGAGCACAGCGAAGCCCGCGAATATGCCAAGCGTTAGCGGCACTCCCACGTTCGGTCCTTCGTTGAAAAGGGCCTGATAGAAGAGCGCCGTCTCGGCTCCCTCGCGATATACGGCGAGGAACGCAACCAGCGCCAGCGCTTTGCCCCCGCCTGCGTCGAGCGCCGTGGACACTTTCTCCCTGATGAACTTCTGCCACTTCGCCGCTTCGACCTTGGAGATGAGCCAGTAGCTGACGGAGAAAAGGACGGCGACGGCGATCAGCATCGTCAGGCCTTCCACGATCTCGCGGCTCGCGGGAATCGCCGCGAAAACCGTTTTCAGCACGACTACTGTTGCCGCGCTCGCGAGCAGCCCGAGACCGATGCCGATCCAGATGGATTTCAATCGCTCGCGGTGGCCCATCTTGATCAGGAACGCGACGATGGCGCCGATGACGAGAATGGCCTCGAATCCTTCGCGCACGATGATGAGAAACGACTGCAGGAACGCACCCCAGTTGCTGTCGGGGCGTTGCGTGAGCGCGATGATCTGTGGCAGCCCGTCCGCGATCGCATCGCGCGATCCCTTCGCGCCGCCGAGGTCGTTGCGCTTCACCGCGCCCTTGAAGTCGGCGAAGTGGCGCTCCATCGTCGCCACCATACCGGGCTTTTTCGCCCGCGCCGGAGTTTCGAGCGGCTCGAAGGCGATATAGGCATCGAACGCACGGTCGCCGGCTTCGGCCGTCTTGCCGGAGCGCGCGAAATCGAGCGCGCTGTCGAGCATCGCAAGGATTGCTCGCGACGCTTCTTCTCCCTTGAGCGCCGTCGCATCCGGCGCTGCCACGGGCAGCTGCATCGCCTCGCCGCGGAGAGAATAGACGTAGTTGATGATGTTCCACCGCTCCTGCGCGGTGAGCGTCCCGCCGAAAGCGGGCATCGCCGTGCCGCGGACGCCGACCGAGACGACGTTGTATGCAAGCGTTGGAGTCAGGTCGGCCGTCTCCTTCCTCACACCGATCGGGGTGGGCCGCGGATCCATCGTCCCCGCCGCTGGGCCATCGCCCGCGCCGAGCATGCCGTGACACGAGGCGCAGTTGCGGGTGAAGAGCGCGTGCCCGGCTGCTGTGTCGAGCGGTCCGGTGGGGAGGTCGATCGCTCCCGCTGCGCCGAGGGAAGCGGCGAATCGCGCATGAAGGTTGCGCACAACTCCGGGCGGCTGTTTGGAGTTGACGAGCGTGGTAATCGTGTCCAGGATCGCGCGCGTCGTCGCGGCATTGTAGCCGCTCAGGCGGGCCGCTACCAGGCGCGCATCGCCCAGAAAGCCGGTTGTCTCCTCGTACTCAGGATTGGATATGAGCTTCCCGCGGTCATCGACTGCCTTCGCGTATTCCTCGACGGCTACACCGACGATGCTGGAGAGGCGTTTTGCGGGGTTTTCCTGGGCGGGGAGTAAGGTCACTGCCCCGAGCGACAACAGGAGGATGATTCCGTTGCGCGTGATTCGGCATTTCATTGCCGAGTAAAGTTATCTGGATACCCTCGGTAATCAATCGGGGAAACCGCTATTTCACCTGTTTCCGCCCTGAAAAGCGTAATCGCCGCTCAACTCGCGGTCGGAGATTGCCGCTCTGACGCCCGTGCGGCGCTCGAACCGCTCGACGAAGGCTGCCAGGCGCTCACTCGTGAACTCGGCGCGCGACATATCGAGCGTGTGGATGGCGGCTTCGATCGCCCTCTTCTCGCCCTCGACTTCGACAAGGACATCCATGCGGGGATAGGTCTCGAATCGAACTGTCGCTCCGGCGATCTCGTACTGGGCGATATCCCTGTCGATCTCGAGCGTCACGAGGTAGCCGAGCTTTTCGAGGACCGTTGCCAGCACGGCGTGGTCGTGGACCCCCGTCGAAAGCTCCTCCCTGACCTTGAAGCCGTCGTCAATCGACGTCGGCCCCTTCCAGTCCAGCAGCGTCTTCTCCCCGTCACGACCCGAGAAGCGGCGCACACGAAGAACGTTGTCGGCCGCCGAGAGCTTTCGGTCGCTGCTATCGTAACGCCGATCGAGCAGCCGTCCCTCGTAGACCAGAATTGCGCCGCCGTCTTCAAGCTTCCCGCGCCGGACCTTCAGATCGTCGATGACCGCCTTGAGCTCGACCTCACGCATCGAGAATCGTTTTCATGGCGGCCACCGTATCGCCGAGCGACGGCAGCACGGCATAGGGCTCGTGCTCGCGAAGCTGCTCGACTGTGTACTGGCCGCTCGCAACCCCGATTGCCCTGGCCCCGAGCGCTCTTCCACACTGGATGTCGGCCGGCGTATCGCCGATGACGATGACGCGATCCCCTGCAATCGAAAGTCCCAGCTTTTCGCTTGCCCGCCGCTGCGCAATCGCCGGCAGCTCAGGCCTGAGCTCATGGTCGGACCCGAAGGCATTGACGCGAAACATTTCCGGCTCGATCCCTGCCGCCGTCAGCTTTGCGCGGGCACCTGTCTCCACATTGCCGGTGAGCAGGCCGAGCACTACGTCCTTGCGAGCGCCAAGCGCGGCGAGCAGAGCGTTTACGCCATCGAGCGGCGTGACGCTGAACTTGCCGCTCTCGATCCCAGCATAAAGCCCGTCGAGGTAGAGTTCGATCAACCGCTCCATCTTGGCGTCGATGTGCGGGTCCGAATGCCCCGCCATCCGCATCACGTCGCGCACGATCTGCTTGTCGGTCTTACCGTCGTAGCGATACGCCGGGTCGCCCGGTGACCCGAACACCTCGGTGAGAGCGCGCTGCATCGATGCCTTCCCCAGTCCGCCACTGCTGAGCAGCGTTCCATCGATGTCGAAGAGTACGAGCCTCATGTCCTCGTCAGGAAAACTCCGGCGATGATCGTCGCCGCACCACCCCACTGCCATGCGGTCGGAGCCTCGCTCAGAAAGAGCCACGCGACCAGCAATGCGATGATTGGCTGGACATTCGAGTAGACAGCGGTGCGCGTGGGACCGAGCAGGCGCAGCCCGCGGTACCAGAACATGTACGCGACCACCATCGAGATCACGCTGGCATAGAAGAGCGCCGCCCAACCTTCCCAGCCAACGGCGCTCCACCTCGTCGCGAGCAGTGCCGGCGCGGAGACGATCAGAAGGGGAATCGCCCCGCCAGCCATCGTTATTGCCGACAGCTGAACGACCTTTATGCGGGCGGTGTGCGGCTGGAGCAGAACCGTGAAAAACGTCCAGCAGATGACGCCGCAGAAAACGAGGAAGGAGCCCAGGAAAGTCGAGCTTCCGGCGGTCGCGCGTGCGCTCCCGAGCATCACTACCGCCACGCCGACGACGGAGAGCGCGACGCCGGCTATCATCCTCCGCCCAAGCTTTTCCAGTCCGCGAAAGCGGCTCGCCAGCGCAATGAACCCGGGTGCTGCGGCAACGATCAGCGCCGCATTCCCCGCTCTCGTTCTCGCCATGCCGCTTACGAACAAGAGCTGGTAGAGGCCGTTTCCCAGCACCCCCAGCCCGAGCAGCAGCAGCACATCGCGCCTCGTAAGGGAGGTGCGCTCGCTGACGAGCGCCATCGTGCCGAGCACGGCCGCGGCAACGCCGACCCTGAGCCCCGTGAACGCCAGCGGGCTGAAGATCTGCATCGCGTACTTGACCACACTGAAGTTGATGGCCCAGATCACCGCCATCGTCAGCAGCAGGAGATCGGTGGTTCCGAACTTCGGTTGGCCGGCCGTTTCACTCATCGGACAAAGCTAGCCGGGGCGGGCAACCGGCGGCTACTTTCCAAAAATGCACATCTCGTTCGCCGTCTTCGCCGACGCCGCCAATCTGTCGCAGGAAGGAAAGCTCAACGTGCTCGGCGTTTTCGATGCCGTGCAGGTGGCCGGCCTGCCGACGATTCATCCGCGTACGCACTTCGTCGTCCGGCTCAAGGCGGCTTCGCAGGACACCGGCACTCACAAGCTGACGTTTCGCTGGCTGAGCCCGATGGATGAAGAGCTGTGGTCGTCGTCTGGCGAGATGACGGTCGCGCCGGCGCCGAATCCGGTGTTCGAGGTAGACCTGCCAATCATCGCTGTCGTTGACCTGCCGCTCAACGTCACCGGACAATACACGATGCAGGTGACTCTCGATGGCGAGCCGACCGCCGCCGCGCGCCTGTTGGTGAGCGGGCCGCCGACGGCGATGATGCCGTCCGCCGGCAACGGAATAGTTAGCTGAGCACCCGCCGCGCGAAGCGGAACCGCTTGACCAGCAGGTCCGTGTACTCGTCGCCGCTTTCGAGATCGTCCACCGCGTAGCCGCCGCGGCCGAGTGCGAGGTGGACGACGCGCATCCCGCCCAGCGAAATGGCGACGTGTGTGATCTTGCCTTCCGGCTCATCGGAAAAGAAAAGAAGGTCTGCAGCCCTGAGATCGGTCATCCCTTCAACGGGCTCTCCGGCGCCTGCCTGCATCCACGCGTCGCGCGGAAGCCCCACGCCGTGCAGCCTGAACGAGCTCTGCACGAGTCCCGAGCAATCGCATCCCCAGGGCGTGAGTCCGCCCCATTCGTATGACGTGCCTTCGAAGTAAGTCATCGCGGAGGCGGTGATCGAATCCGCATTGCGAGGAAAGCTGTGCCTCCGCTCCTCGAGTGACATCGCAAGGCCGGAAGAACGCTCCTCGCCGGCCGTGATGAGCGCACCGAGCGGAAGTTTGCGCGTGGCCCCCCTGGCATCACGCACCGTGCAGCCGAGCGAGAGTGGGCGCGGATCGTCCCAGCCCGTGTCGGCGGGAGAAGGCACGGGATCGGGCACGGTCACCACATAGCCTTGGTGAACCCAGCCTTCGTAGCCGTCAGCGCTACGTGCCTTGAGCCACAGTCCCTGTTTCTCGAATATCTCGGCGATGTGTCCGTGCAGGAGCTGGGAGGCCTGCGTGGTTTTTACATCGGGCTCGCACAGCATCGGGGCGATGGCGGCGACCGCGGTAACACTTTCGGTCAATGCTCAGGCC
>JACCRL010000336.1 GCA_013813605.1 Gemmatimonadaceae bacterium | reverse complement strand
GTATTGATGAGCACGAGCTTCTCGACGCGGTCAGCGCGGGTCGCCGCCAGCTTCATCGCGACGTCTCCGCCGAGGTCGATGCCGACGATGACACCGCGGGAGACACGCAGCGCGGTCATCGCCGCATCGAGATACTCGGCCTGCGCGGCGATCCCGAAATCGGCGTCGACGGGGCGGTCAGACTGGCCGTGCCCGAACAGGTCGATAGCGTAGGCGGTGTGACCTGCGGCGGTGATGGCCGGTGCGATGGCGCGCCAGAGGAACGTGCACGTGCCGAAGCCGTGGAGAAGGATTACGGCGGTGCCGCCGTGCCCGAATCTCTCCACGTGCATCGCGCCCGAACCGACTGGAACCCGCAGGACATCAGCTTGCATCTCAATACCTCTCCGGTAGCTTTCGCCTCACTAACGACCAACCGCACTCAACTTCCAAGCGTAATGGCTTCTCCGAGCGACAAACAGAGGGATAGGAACGTACCCCGCCGCAACACGGTGAGGGAAGCCCGCAATGCATCAAACCGGCCAAAAATCTTTTACATCGTGCTGGCCACCATCGCCTTGGTGGGGTTGGCGTCGCTGTACGCCGTATCTACCAAATCGAAGCCAGGCGGAGTAGAGGCTACCGCCGTCGGCGTCGACACGGCCAACGCTGGCCAGTCGCAGGGATACCTGATGGGCAACGCCGATGCCCCGGTCAAGATTCTCGAGTTCGCCGATTTCGAGTGCCCGGGCTGCGCTTCGTTCGCCACGATCACCGAGCCGGACGTGCGCAAGCGGATCATCGACACCGGTCTGGCCAATATCACCTATTACGACTATCCGCTGCCGCAGCACCGCAACACTGTCCCCGCCTCCAACGCCGCGGCATGCGCGGACGAGCAAGGAAAGTTCTGGGCGATGCACGACCGCATTTTCGCTGGCCAGAATGAGTGGAATACCCAGGCGACCGACAGTCCCAAGGCGTTCTTCGCGCGTTATGCGAGGGAGCTTGGGCTCGACATGTCGCGCTGGGAGCCCTGCTACGACACAAGCAGGCACAAGAAGCGGATCGCCGCGAATCTCGCCGAGGGCATGAGGCGGAAGGTGAACACGACGCCGACGTTCATCATCGGCAACCGCATGTACACGGGCGCGCTCAACTACGATGAGCTGAAGGCAATCGTCGATTCGACGGCGCGGACGGCCGCCGCCACGACCCCCACTCCAGCCTCAGGAACGCCCCCCGCCGCCGCCCGGTGACAAAGCGGATGATCATCGCCGCGCTCGCGCTGGCCGGGGTTTTTGTCGGGCTGTACCTGACGCTCTACAAGCTGGGAATCATCGGCGAGCTGACCTGCACCATCGGCTCCTGCGAGACCGTCAACACCAGCAAGTGGTCGACCCTCGCCGGCATTCCAGTGGCTGCATGGGGAGTGCTGTTCTACATCGATGTATTCGCGATCGCGATGGTGGGGACGAGCGCTCGGCTGGAAGAGAACCTCGCGATCTCGATAGCGCTGGTCGCACAGGCCGCGTTCGGGGTGATTTTTTCGGCCTGGCTGACCTATCTCGAGCTGTTCGTCATCGATGCGATCTGCATCTGGTGCGTCGGATCAGCGCTGATCGTGACGGCGATCCTGATCGTTAGCGTGCTCGACCTGCGGGAGCGCCAGGCTAGCGGCTAACGTCGCGCGCGCGGGCGGCCTGGTCGTCGAGTCTCAGGCGCGGCTTGGTGTCCGGATTCTCCTGGCCTTCCTGAATTGCACGACGGCGGAACGGCACGAGGTCGCGCCCCAGCGATACGAGGGCGCGGGTCGCAACGGTGCTCGCCAGCGGCTCAGGAATGCCCATCACCCTGATATAGGTATCGATTGCGCGATCGAACGACAGATCTTCGGCCAGCGTATCCACGAACATCAGCGCGTTGTCCACATGGCCGCGAATGATTGTCTCCTCGGCCCGGGCCTGCGACAGGCGCAGACGGCGCTCGGCGTTGGGATTGAGCTTGCGGCCGAAAATGGATTCAGGAAACAGATTACGAAGCATCAGGCCTTCCGGGGTGTTTTTTAGCGGAGTTCACGACTGGATTGTAGGCAGGGAACGTACCACGCCAGCGGCCGCGGATAGGATTCGGAGGCCCTTGTCACCCCTCCTTGTCTTCGTACTGCACCTTGAGGCTCGCAACGACGTTGGGGTCGGCGAGCGTGCTGGTGTCGCCGAGGGCGCGGCCTTCGGCGATGTCGCGCAGGAGCCGGCGCATGATCTTGCCGGAGCGGGTCTTGGGAAGGTCCGCCGAAAAGAAAACGTCGTCCGGCCGCGCAAGCGCGCCAATTTTCTTCGCCACGAAGGCGCGAAGCTCCTCGCGAAGCTCGGGGGTTTCCTTGCTCTTGTCGCGGAGCGTAACGAACGCGGCGATCGCCTGGCCCTTGATGTCGTGAGCCTTGCCGACGACCGCCGCCTCGGCAACCGCCGGATGCTCGACAAGCGCCGATTCGACTTCCATGGTGCCAATGCGGTGCCCGGCGACGTTGAGCACATCGTCGACGCGGCCGAGAATCCAGAAGTAGCCGTCCTCGTCGCGCTTGGCGCCGTCGCCGGCGAAGTAGAGGTCGGGCCTCCCGGCCCACGCGGTGAAGTAGGTCCCCACATATCGCTCATCGTCGCCCCAGATGGTTCGCAGCATCGATGGCCACGGCTTTGTCAGCGCCAGAAGCCCGCCGCCGACATCGATTCGATTCCCGGCCGAGTCGAGGAGCTCGGCGGTATATCCCGGCAAAGCCATGGTGGCGCTTCCGGGCTTGGTCGCGGTTACGCCCGGCAGCGGGGAGATTACGATCGCGCCGGTCTCGGTCTGCCACCAGGTGTCGACGATCGGGCAGCGATTCCCGCCGATGTGCTCGCGGTACCACATCCATGCTTCGGGATTGATCGGCTCGCCGACAGATCCGAGCAGTCGGAGCCGCGACAGGTCGTGCTTCGCCGGGTGCTCGTCGCCCCACTTCATGAAAGCGCGGATGGCGGTCGGGGCGGTGTAGAGAATGGTCACGCCGCGCCGCTCGCAGATATCCCAGAAGCGATCCTTCGCCGGGGAATCGGGCGCCCCCTCGTACATGACACATGTCGCGCCGTTGGCGAGCGGACCATACACGAGGTAGGAATGGCCGGTGACCCAGCCGACATCGGCGGTGCACCAGAACACGTCGTCCTCTTTCAGGTCGAAGACCATCTTCGTCGTCGCGGCGACGCCGGTGAGGTAGCCGCCTGAGGTGTGAACGATCCCCTTCGGCTTGCCGGTCGTCCCCGACGTGTAAAGGATAAACAGCACGTCCTCGGCGCCGACCGCCGTCGGCTCGCACTTCATCGGGGCGTCGCGCATGAGATCGTGCCACCAGTAATCGCGGCCAGCTTTCATGGAAGTCGCGGTGTTATCGTCTCCGCCACCGCGGGCGTCACCGGTAGACCGAGCGCCTGAACACAGGCTCCGCTTCACGACAATCACGCTCTCGATGGATTTCGTTCCCTCGAGCGCGGCGTCCGAGTTCTGCTTGAGGGGAATTATCGCGCCGCGCCGAAAGCCGCCGTCGGCCGTTATGAGCAGCTTCGCCTGCGCATCGTTGATCCGTTCGCGTAGCGACTCGGGCGAGAATCCGCCGAATACGACGGAGTGGATGGCGCCGATACGGGCACAGGCGAGCATCGAGATTGCCGCTTCGGGAATCAGAGGCAGGTAGATCGCGACGCGGTCACCCTTCTCGATGCCGCGCGCCTTGAGCACGTTGGCGAACCGCGACACCTCGACGTAGAGATCCCAATAAGTGAGCGTGCGGGAATCTCCCGGCTCGCCTTCCCAGATCAACGCTGCCTTGTTGCGCCGCGGGCCGCCAACGTGACGGTCGACGCAGTTAGCCGCGACGTTGAGCTCCCCTCCAACAAACCATTTTGCGTGGGGCGGCTTCCACTCGAGAACGGTGTCCCACCGACGGATCCATTCGAGCTCGCCGGCCATGGAGGCCCAGTACCGTTCGTAGTCGCGCTCTGCCTTCTGGTAGATGTCCGCGGAAGGGGCGTTGGCGGCGAGCCGGAAAGCGGCATCCGGCTCGAACCGCCGGTTTTCCTGGAGGAGTACGTCGATGTCGTTCATTGGCGGGAAAAGTGCCGGCACTGCGCCGGTATCGGCGCAACGCCCAAGGATATACCGTTTTGCGTGTCACTTGCCAGAGTGGCAAGTTCTAGGCGAATGACAACACCGGCGCCGGACAGCGGTACTCCTCTCCTCGAAGTCAGCGAGCTCACTCGCAGCTTCGCCGCACGGAAGGCGCTCGAATGCGTGAGCTTTTCGCTCCGCCCCGGCGATTGCCTGGCGGTGTTTGGTCCCAACGGCGCCGGAAAAACGACATTACTACGCGTGCTGGCCGGACTGCTCAAGCCGACCGCCGGTACCGCGCGACTCGATGGCACGATGCTGCCGGGAGGTGCGTCTACGCGATCGCTGGTGGGAATGATATCGCACCAGACCCTCTTATACAGCGCGCTCTCGGCGCGCGAGAACGTGATGTTCGCGGCCCGCCTTCATGGAACTGATGCTCCGGCCGCGCGCGCGGCGGCCGCGCTGGGTCGAATGGGGCTTGGCGAACGCGCCGACATCCCGGTTCGCGCGCTCAGCCGCGGCATGCAGCAGCGCGTGTCAATCTCGCGGGCGATGGTGCACTCGCCGCGGCTGCTCCTCGCCGATGAGCCCTATACGGGCCTCGACGAAAGCGGGGCGCGCGCGTTGACTGGGCTGCTGCAGGAGGTGCGCGCAACGGGAACTACAGTCGTGCTCGTGACCCACAATCTCGCCGAGGGCCTTGCCCTCGCAACGCAGGCAGCGGTGCTTCGCGCCGGAAAGCTGGTGCGATTCGAGCACAAGTCCGCGATCGACGTTGCAAGCTACGCGGACACTTACCGCGAGGCGGTCGCCGGCGGTGGTTGACACCTTGGGCGCAGCGTGGCTGATCGCGCGGAAGGATCTTGCGATCGAGTTCA
>JACCRL010000315.1 GCA_013813605.1 Gemmatimonadaceae bacterium | reverse complement strand
CGCCTGAGGCCAGGGATGTATGCGACGGTCCGGATTTCTTCCGGCGCGGGGACGGTGCTGGCGGTGCCCCGATCGGCGGTGGTGGAGACCGGAGAGCGTACACTCGTATTCGTCGACATGGGAGGCGGAGAGTTAATGCCACACGCCATCCGTCTCGGCAGGAGTGGAGGCGAGCACGTGGAAGTTCTGAGCGGAGTTACGGCTGGTCAGCGCGTTGTCACGTCGGCGCAGTTTCTCCTCGACTCCGAGGCAAATCTCGGCGACCTGATGAAGGGAATGGCCCCGACCGGCGGAAGCATGAAGGGCATGGACATGGCCCCTGTCGCCGACCCGAAGTCGAAGGGCGCGGACATGCGCGGGATGCCGGGAATGTCGTCTCCGTCACCGCGGAGATAGGCATGCTGAAGCAAATCGTCCGATTCTCGATCACGCACAGGATCGCGGTCCTGATTGCGACGCTCGTCGTGTCAGTTGCCGGGGTGTGGGCGCTGATGCGCACCCCGGTCGATGCGATCCCTGACCTTTCAGATGCGCAGGTGATCGTAATGACCGAGTGGCCCGGGCAAGCGCCACAACTCGTTGAAGATCAGGTCACCTACCCGCTCGAGACGGAGCTGCTCAAAGTGCCGCGCACCAAGTTCGTGCGAGGCATGAGCCAGTTCGGAATCTCGGCCATATATGTCGTGTTCGAGGACGGGACGGATCTGTACTGGGCGCGCAGTCGCGTGGTCGAATACATGAACGGCGCCCGCGACAAGCTCCCCGCCGATGCGCGGCCCATGCTCGGTCCCGATGCGACGGGCGTCGGCTGGGTGATGCAGTACATCCTGGCAGACACGACTGGTTCGCTGAACCTCGCTCAGCTGCGTGGTCTCCAGGATTTCGTCGTCCGTCCCGCTCTTACCTCCGTGAAGGGAGTCGCCGAGATTGCGTCGCTCGGAGGTTTCGAGAAGGAGTACCAGGTCGAGATCGATCCCGCGCGGCTCCAGGCGCTGAACATCCCTCTCCAGAGAGTGACGGAGGCCGTTCGCGCATCGAATCAGGACGCGGGCGCAAGGATTCTCGAGATGGGCGGCGCTGAGTATGTCGTGCGCGGGCGGGGCCGCTTCACGAGCCTGGAGGACATTCGCGGCGTCTCGATCGCTACTGGCGCTGGCGGCTTTCCCGTCACCGTTGGCGATGTCGCAGAAGTCAAGATTGGACCCGCCATTCGCCGCGGCTTCACGGATCTCAATGGCATGGGTGAGATCGTGACTGGGTGGGTGGTGATGCGCTATGGCGCGAATCCGCTCGAGGTAATCAAGGGTGTGAAGGCAAAGATGGCCGACGTGGAGAAGAGCCTTCCACGTGGCGTGCATTTCGTCGCCGGATACGACCGGTCGCGACTGATTGAAGCGGCAATCCGCACCCTGCGCGAGAAGCTGCTCGAGGAATCGATCATCGTTGCCCTCATCACGGTTCTGTTTCTTTTCCACGCGCAGAGCGCGCTGGTGGCGATCATTACGCTACCCATCGCGCTGCTGATGGCGTTTCTCGCCATGCGCGTCTTCGGCCTCACCGCGAACATCATGAGCCTGGGAGGATTCGCGGTAGCGATCGGAGCGATGATCGACGCTGCGATCGTCATGGTGGAGAACCTTCATAAGCACATCGAGCGCGACGCATCGTCCGCCCAGCGTCGTACGCGCTGGGAGCTGGTGGAGGAGTCGACACAGGAAGTTGGAGGCTCACTGTTCATCTCCCTGCTCATAATCACGGCGAGCTTCCTCCCGGTGTTCTTCCTCCAGGATCAGGAGGGGCGGCTATTCCGGCCGCTGGCCTGGACGAAGACGCTGGCGATGGCCTCCGCCGCAGTGCTCTCCATAACGCTTGTGCCGGTAGCGATGGGGTATTTCATTCGCGGAAACGTGAAACCCGAAGCCGCGAATCCGGTCAACCGCTTTCTGATCAGGATATATCGTCCCGTGATCGGGGTGGTCTTGCGCAACAGGTGGAAAACGGTCGCGGCAGCAGGACTTATGCTCCTCGTGACCATCCTTCCCTGGCAGAGCCTCGGAAGCGAGTTCATGCCGCCCCTCAACGAGGGAAGCATCATGGACATGCCTTCCCTTCTGCCGGGCGTGGGCCCGGGCGAAGCCCAGCGTCTCCTGCGGCAGCGCGACAGAGCCATCGCGCGGATCCCCGAGGTGGAGACTGTGCTGGGTAAGATGGGCCGGGCCGAAAGCGCGACCGACATGGCTCCTCTCAGCATGATCGAGACGATTGCCGTTCTAAAGGACCGCGGCAAATGGCGGCCGGGCGTGACATACGACTCGATCGTCGCTGAGGCCAACGCGGTAGTGCAGACTCCAGGGGTTGCGAACATGTGGAGCATGCCGATACGGAACAGGCTCGACATGCTGGCCACGGGAATCAAGACACCGGTGGGCATCAAGATATTCGGTCCCGACCTGAACGTTCTCGACAGCATTGGAAGATCGATCGAGGGGATGCTTCCTTCGGTCCCCGGCACCAACACCGTTTTCGCCGAGCGCGCGGTGGGGGGCAGGTATCTCGACGTGACGGTCGACCGCGAGGCCGCAGCGCGACACGGATTGAGCACTGAAGACGTACAGGCGGCGCTCGGCACCGCCGTCGGTGGGACGGAAGCAGGCGAGGTGCTTGAAGGACGCGAGCGTTACGGAGTTCTTGTCCGCTATCCGAGGGAGCTTCGAGATGACCCAGGCCAGATTTCACAGGTCCTGGTTACCACGCCGTCGGGCGCTCAGGTTCCGCTCGGCGATCTGGCGCGAATCGAAGTCGTTCGCGGTTCGACGCTCATCAAGTCGGAGAATGGTTATCCGAATACGCTCGTATATGTGGACGTCCTCGATCGCGACGTCGGCGGATACGTCGGCGAAGCGAAGGCGCTTCTGGACAGGAATCTGCGCCTGCCGGTGGGCTACCGGCTCGAGTGGTCCGGCCAGTACGAGTCGATGGAGCGGGCCTCACGACGCTTGCGCATTGTCGTTCCGATCACTTTGCTCGTGATATTCGGCCTGCTCTATCTCAACTTCCGAAGCATTGCTGAAAGTCTGATCGTCATGCTGACAATGCCTTTCGCGCTTGCGGGCGGCGTGTGGCTGATGTGGATCCTTGACTACAACCTGAGCGTGGCCGTCGCAATCGGATTTATCGCTCTTGCCGGCGTCGCCGCACAGACCGCGGTCATCCTGCTCATATATCTCGACCACGCCTGGGCTGACGCCAGCGTCCGGTACCGTGATGCAGGCAGAGAACTGGACAGAAAAGCGCTCCTGGACGCGGTCGAAGTGGGAACGGTGGAGGGGCTGCGCCCGAAGATGATGACTGTCGGCGCTGTTACCCTTTCTCTTGTGCCAATCCTGTGGAGTCAGGCTACCGGCGCCGATGTGCTGAAGCGAATCGCCGCGCCGATGGTAGGAGGGCTGGTTACGAGCGCCGCGCTCACGCTGATTGTGCTTCCCGCAGTCTATTCCCTGTGGAGGGAGCGGTCGCTCGGGCGGCCGCCGCGTGCCTAATCGTTCATTGGCTGCATGTCCATTGGAGTAGGAGTCGCCACGAGGACAGATGTTACAGCGATGACGAGGACGCCCACCGCGAGCTCCACCATCGCGGAACGTCGTATCTTCGCTCCGCCCTCGACTGTGCCGAGCCGCGGCTTGACGACAAGCCAGTTGTAGGCGCCCGTCGCCGCAACGATGGATAGAATGCCAAGCTTGAGAAGCAGGGTCTTGCCGTACTGCGTCTGCCAGAGCGCCTGCACCTGGCCGAGGTGGAGCCATGCTGCGAACACCCCGGTGGAAGCGACGACCCCCGCGAAAACGAGAGCGGTTGGCGAAAATGCGTTCACGAGGTCGGCGATTGCGCGGCCCCGATGATGGCTGTCGAGGCGCATCGCGGCCGGCAGTCCCGCAGCAACGACCATGAACAGGCTGCCCAGCCATCCCGACGCGCCCATTATGTGCACGCCGTCGGCAAGCTGCGCGAGGAGCCGAAACCGCGGCACTGAGGAGGCATGACCGGCCATTCCAGGCGTGAAGGCGAGAATCAACGCTCCGAGGGCCGCCAGCCGCCACCCGCTTTTCCCGTCTTTGGCGCGGTGAAATCCGATTCCGGCGAGCGCGATGCCGAAAGCCTGGATGAGCCAACCCCATCCCCAGAGTGTGTCTCGCATCATCATGCCAAGACGCCCCGGAATGAGATAGTCGTTCGGCCCGTGCATCGCGTATGACTGCGCGAGCAATCGCAGCACCAGCGACAGCAGCAATACTGCCGCGGCGGCGTGAGCAACGCGGGCGGCCCCGCGCGCGGCGTCGGCGAGCATTGGAGAATCCGGATCCCGCTTCCGCCGCAGAAATTCGAGGACGAGACCGCGGAATGCGACCGCACCGATCACGAGCACGAGACCGACGAATTGAAGCCAGCGCACGAACACGAAGAGCGGGGACTCCACGCCGAAGTCCGCGCCCTGCGGCATGTTCACGGCCGAATGATGAGCCTCTGGCGGAGCGTCACGCCCGGGCGCCGGCACCGGGGAAATTCCCGGGGTAAGTGCACTCGGCTCCGGCAGCACGGTTGCTGCAACGCTGAGCGTAAAGACGAACCTGTCGCGGATCGGGTGCCCGTCGGGCCCGGCCATCTGCCACATGACCGTGTATTTCCCGGCGCCCAGCGGGTCTCTTATCGCCGCAACTATTGCTCTGCGCGAATCGGCCGAGTAATGGATGGGGCCGAGGACAACCGAATCGCCGGACGGGCCCACGAGCCTGAGAGTCGTAAAGACCAGCTCCGGTATCTCCGTAAACTTGAGGCGCAGCTCGCTTGGAGCAGTTGCGAGCGTAGAGCCGGCGGCGGGTGTCGAGCTTTCGAGCCGTCCGTGCGCAAAGGCGGTAATCCGCGGAGTGAGTATTCCTCCGAGGGAGATAACGGTGGCGGCGACCAGGGTGC
>JACCRL010000297.1 GCA_013813605.1 Gemmatimonadaceae bacterium | reverse complement strand
GAACTGTACCCGACGGATAGCGGAGCTTGCCATCCCGCTCGCCGACCAGCCATCCTCGGCCCGCATCGACGAACGCGACCGCCGCGGGACGGACAGTGAAGCCGATGCCGCGCAGCCTGATCGGCCGCGCATTCAGAAAATCCTGCCACGAAGAGTGCAGTTCGGTTCGGTACTCGAGTTGCGCAAGCACTACGCGCTCGCATTGCGCCGGATTTCCCTGCGGGGGAAGCCCGCCGCTGTTGCACTGCGATACGTCGACGTCGTCGTACGCCTTGCGGTAGTCGAAGCCGGGAATCGATCCGATTCCGCCAACTGAGAACCGGCGTTGCAACGGAAGCTGGTCACCGTGCAGCCAGCCGCCTAAAACCAGCCGCCCGTTGAGCTGAGTCGAGGGGGACGCGCGATTGTAGCTGCGTGCATCGAGGAGGACGCGGCCATAGGCCACGCGGTTCGGAATTGCATCGCGCGCCAGAAGCGAAATTGCGCCCGGCGAAGTAATCGAGCCGGTGCCGCGCTCGTACTCCACGGTGGCGTGAACTCCGTCCGTTGGAACGAGTACGTCGTTTCGCGTGTCGCGCTTTGCCCTTGCCACCGCGATGTGGAAGCGCCCGTCATCCACTCCGGGGTTCGCCCGCCAGCGCGCGCCGTTCCGAAACACGGTGAAGGTGCTGCGCTCATCGCGCGATGACCACCGTTCGTCGCTCCACTCGACGCCGAAGCTGCTGTGCTTACTGGTATTGAGAGTGGCAGCCGCTTTGGCGCCGTGCCGCCCGAAATAGTCGCGGAAATCGCGCCGTGCAAAGAGCGCGGCGAGCGCCGCGTCCGGATCGGCGAGCTGCCACGTCTCGACGGGCTCGACGATGTCGAACGACGAAAGTCCGAGCGAATAGCCGCGCCCGCGTCCGACGCGATACTCCGCGTTCACCCGGTGACCGATGTTTCCGGCATCCCAGTGAAAGGTTCGCGCGCTGCGGATGATTCCGAGCACGGAAAGCTGCAGCGAGGCAGCCCCAATGCTGTCGCGAAACACCGGCCCGATGTGAACGGGCAGCCCCTCGACCCGGTTGTAGGTCTTGCCGGTAGTAATGGCGAGCCCGCTTGCCCGGCTTCCGCGCGCCCATAGCGAGCGATGCGAGGAAGTGTCATCGGCGGAATCGGCGGCGGCCGTATCCGCCGCAACTGGAAGCTGCGCGGCCACAACAGTCGGCGCGGCGAGGAAGAGGAGGGCGAACAGTGCTTTCATTCCGCTCTTATACACGCTGAGCATCGATTCCGAGCCGCCTCATGCGGCGGTAGAGATTGGGGCGGTCCGTGCTCAGCCGCCGCGCGGCATCGGCGATGTTTCCACCCGCATCGGCAATGGCGCGCGCGATCACGCTTCGCTCGAACGTGTCGAGCGCTTCCGTCAACGGAACTCCCTGGCCGCGCGAGGTGGATTGCGGAAGCTGGTCGGCACCGGGGCGCCGCAGGTCCCGGTCCACGATCAGCACATCCTCCACCTGCTGGCCGCTGATCTCGGCGCCGGGATGCAGAATCGCGAGTCGCTCGACGATGTTGGCGAGCTCGCGGACATTCCCCGGCCACGGATAGTCGGCGAGCAGTTGAAGGGCGTCGCTCCGCCACCGCGGCTTCGCCTGACCCGTCCGCTGCAGGAACTGTTCGGAGAAGTGATCGACGAGTGCGAGCACATCTCCGTCGCGCTCGCGCAGCGGCGGGATCGCCAGCGGTATGACGTTGAGCCGGAAATAGAGGTCCTCGCGAAACGCGCCCGCCCGGACCGCGCGCACGAGGTCGTGGTTAGTGGCGGCGATGATCCTCACATCGGCGCGAATCACCTTATTGCCGCCGACGCGCTGGATCTCTTTCGCTTCGATTGCGCGCAGCAGCTTTGCCTGCGCCTCCGCACCCAGGTCGCCGACTTCGTCGAGGAAAAGAGTTCCGTTATGGGCGAGCTCGAAGCGGCCGACCCTCGTTTGCGTCGCACCGGTGAAAGCTCCGCGCTCGTGCCCGAACATCTCACTTTCGACGAGATCGCGCGGGATCGCCGCGCAGTTGACGCGCACGAAAGGTTTGTCCCGGCGCGGGCTGGAGTCGTGTATCGCGCTGGCGACAAGCTCTTTCCCGGTTCCCGATTCGCCGGTGATCAACACTCGCGCATCGGTCGGCGCGACGCGCGAAATCATCCGCCGCACTTCGTCCATGGCCGTGCTGGCACCCACCATGTCACCCGCCAGTCCCAGTTCGCGCCTCAGCGCGCGCGCAACGCGCCTTGTCTGCCGGAGATCGAGCGCTGATGCGACGGCGAGGATGACGCCCTCGGGCGTGAGCGGCTTTTCCAGAAAGTTGAATGCGCCCAGCTTCGTCGCGGCGACGGCGTCCTCGAGTCCGGCGCGCCCGCTCATCATGATGACAGGGAGGTCGGGCGCGATCTCGCGCAGCTTCGCGAGTGTCTCCATGCCGTCGTACTCGCCCGGCATCATCAGGTCGAGGAGGACGATGTCGGGCTCTCCCTCCCTGACCCGCATCAACGC
Organism: Gemmatimonadaceae bacterium; assembly: GCA_013813605.1. Lineage (GTDB taxonomy): Bacteria > Gemmatimonadota > Gemmatimonadetes > Gemmatimonadales > Gemmatimonadaceae > UBA4720. The sequence goes on along the minus strand of JACCRL010000297.1, from coordinate 8,580 downwards.
TTCGGCGCCATTCGGCGTCTCGAGAACTTCGTAGCCCTCACCGGCGAGCAGCGCGCCGACCATCCGCCGGATGTTCGGCTCGTCATCGGAGATGAGGACTGTCGGCATTCAGGGGGCGTTATCCGCGGGAGCGTTTGCGGCGCCGATCTGCCTGCCGCTTCTGTTCCCTTCGGAGAGCAGCTTCGTGGTGAAGCGCTGCCCTTCCGATATCCGCTCGATCTCGATCGCCACGGCTTCGAGCGACTGCTCCATCCTTTCGAGACGAGCTGCTACCTCGTGCGGTATTTGGGGAAACTTGCTGGCTGCGTCCAGGGATCGCGCGTAGGCCCGGGCGAGCGGAACGCCGATCGCGAGAGTGATGATCATGACGATACCGGCGACCGGCACCACGATTTCTGGTCCCATCATCCTCTCCTGGGGCCGGTGTTGCCGGCAGGTATTGTAAACTGAATCTCCGTTCCCTTTCCCAACGTGCTCAGCGCCTCAACGGTTCCATCATGCGCCCAAATCGCCTGCCGCGCGATAGCCAGCCCGAGGCCGGTGCCGCCCGGCTTGTCGGTTACATAGGGCTCCCAAATGCGCTCAATCAGCTCGGGAGCGATGCCCGGCCCGTCGTCCAGCACCGCAATGCGCACTGCATCGCCGCCCCACAATGCCGCCAACTCGACGCGCACCTGGATCGTGCCGCCATCGCCGAGCTCGTCGACGGCATTCAGCAGAACGTTACTGAGCGCGGCCGACAGTGAGCCATTGTGTCCGAAGATGCGCGGGAGATTTTCCGCGATCTGCAGGTCGAGCGTGATGGAAGGTGGGACGCTGCTGCGCGCCGTGTAGCGCACCAGCTCGCCCGCATCGACGTCGGCAGCGGGCCCTTCCGGCAGGCGGCCGAACTCGGCGAAGCTCTTTGCCATGCGATCAAGTCGCGAGGATTCCATCGCCAGCACGTCCACCGCTTCCTGTGCCTCGGGCGGCGCAACCCGGCGCAGCCTGTCGATCGCAAACCGGATCGGCGTCAGCGGATTCTTGAGCTCGTGCGCTACGCGTCGCGCGCTCTCCCGAAAGGCATGGAGCCGCTCGGACTCGACGGCGCGCCGCCGGCCCAGCTCGAGTTCATCCACCATCTCGCGCATGCTGCGGCGAAGAGTCTCGAATTCCGGAGCGCCGCGGACGCGGCTCGTCGTCATGTCGGCGGTTCCATTGGTTCGCGCGGAAATCTGCGCATCGCCCTCTCCGCGTGCGACCTGGGCGGGGGGCAGAGGCTCCCCGTGGCCGATCAGCTCTGTCCAGCGGACGAGCTCATCCAGCGGGCGGCTGAGCTGCCTGCTCAGGTGCCCCGCAACCCGCGAAGCTACGCCCGTGAGAACGAGCAACGCGGCAATTCCGGCGATTGCGACGACACGCACCGTTCGCGAGGCAAGAAAGCTGTAGCGCCGGGCCTGCTCGACCGATGTTCGCAGCTCGAGCTCGTGGGCGTCGATGGCGCGGCGCTGAGCAGGCGTGAGCGGCGAGCGCCGGGCCGCGTCGATGGCGCGTTGTCCGGTCGCCGCAACGCTGTCCCACGCCGACCGTCCGCTCATGATCGGGAGGGCGGTGCTCACCGTTCCGCTCCACAAAAGGGTGAGCAGAAACGCCGGCACGATCGCGAACAGTGAGAGGATCAGTACCAGGCGCGTGCGGAACCGGAGTTGATTCATGGGGATATCTCTATAAATTACACCTGTACGGCGCGACTTCGAGGATTCGGCGACCGGTCAACCCGAGGGTTGACACGCTCGCATGGACCTGAAGACGCACCGCCTGCGGCATCCGCCTCAGGATCAAACATGGTGTGCAGCTGTAGCGGAATCCGCCGGCACGCAGCCTCGAACATGTATCCCACAATTCATGACTCCACGACCACAGCGGTCCGCGCGCCCCACTGCGCACCGCCACGTCGCCCCGGTTTACCGCGGGCCACAGGCAATGTCACACCCCGCCCCAACCGGACCACAGACACACCACGCCCCCAACGCCGCACTGCTCATCGACTTCGACAACGTCACGATGGGCATCCGCTCCGATCTTCAGACGGAGCTCAAGAATCTGCTCTCCGCCGACATCGTGAAGGGAAAGGTTGCCGTCCAGCGCGCCTACGCCGACTGGAGACGCTACCCCCAGTACGTCGTCCCGCTCACTGAATCGTCGATCGACCTGATCTTCGCGACCGCCTACGGATCCGCGAAGAAGAACGCGACCGACATCAGGCTTGCGATCGATGCGATGGAGCTGGTGTTCATCCGCCCCGAGATCGGGACATTTATTCTGCTCTCCGGCGATTCGGACTTCTCGAGCCTCGTCATCAAGCTCAAGGAATACGGCAAGTACGTCATCGGCGTCGGCATCCGCGAATCTTCGAGCGACCTGCTGGTGCAGAACTGCGACGAGTACTACAGCTACAACGCTCTCGCCGGCCTCGTGAAGTTCGGCGACGAGGAAACGGTCAAGCGCGATCCATGGGAGCTCGTCACCGAAGCCGTCACCCGCATGAAGCGCAACGGCGACGTGATGCGCGCCGACCGCCTCAAGCAGGTGATGCAGCAGATCGACACATCGTTCGACGAAAAAAACCTCGGCATGTCGAAGTTCTCGCGCTTCGTGTCGGAAGCGGCGCATCGCGGCCTCCTCGTTCTCACGAAGCTCGAGAATGGTCAATTCGAAGTCGGAGCCCCGGGCGCAGGCTCGACGACATCGGCCTCAGCCGCTGAGCCCGCCGCAGCGCGCAGTGCGCCGTCGGGCGACGAGTCAGAGACCAGTGAGCGCCCGCGCCGAAGCCGCAGAGGTGGACGCGGACGCGATCGCGGCGAGCGTGGACCGCGGCCTGGCGCCGCGACGCCCGACTCGATGGCGACGCCGGGTATGGCACAGGAGCTCGAAGATGCTCCGCTCGTTCTGACGACGCCGCGCACCGCACCGGCGCCGGCATCGAATGGCGATCTGATCGGCGCCGAGGGCCTGCGCCTCACGCGCGAGGATGCGTTCAACCTCGTGCGCCGCTCCGTTGCGGCAGGTGAAGGCCTCACGCTTCGCGCCAGCGAGGTCCGGACGAAGGCTCGATCACTGCTCGGCCGCGACAGCGAAAGCCTCAGCGAGCGCAACTTCCTGCGCATCCTTCAGGACGCTCACGACGCGGACGTCATCGACCTTCGCAGGCGCGGGACCGATTACGAAGTTGCGCCGTCGGCGACAGCAGCACCGCTCAGCGAGCAGATCGCTGCCGCCGAACCGCCGCGAGTCGCGGCGCCTGCGGCACCATCCGCGCCGCAGGGAATGGGCGCGCGTGGCGGTGGAAGCTCGCGTGGCCGCGGTCGCGGCCCGATCGGCGGCAAGGCGGGCGCTCCACCGCCGGACCTCTTCAAGTTCGGCGTGGTTGAAGCCTCGCCGGCGTTTTCCGCTCCCGCAGTGGAAGCGGAAGCGATTGCCGAGGATGTTCCCGCCGCCGAAGGAAAAGCTCGCGGCGCGCGTAAGCGCGCTGCCCCCCGCGGAAGAAAGCAGGCCGCTCGGGACGCCGGATCGGAGAAGCCGGCGCCGAAGCGCGCGGTGCGAAAGACAAAGGCGAGAAGCACAGAATCGTCTTGAGCCGGCGAGTAACGCCCGGCGCAAAGGGCTCGCCAACGAGCCTTTTGCGTCCGGGATCGCGGCTCGCGAAGGGACGCATTCTCCCTCGCTCATTCTACGACCGCGAAACCGAGATCGTCGCCCGCGAACTGCTTGGCACGGTGCTCGAGTGCAGCACCGATAAGGGCAGGACCAGCGGAATAATCGTCGAAACGGAAGCCTACGTTGGTGAGCACGACGAGGCCTGTCACGCCGTTGTCGGCCGCACGGCGCGCACCGCTCCACTCTATGGCGCGCCCGGCATTTCGTACGTGTACTTCATATACGGCATGTACTGGTGTTTCAACGCCGTCACTCGTGCGGAAGGCTTGCCGAGCGCGGTGCTCGTGCGCGGCGTTGAGCCTCTCGAGGGCATCTCCCTGATGCGCGAGCGCAGGCCCGGCGCGAAGAAAGACCACGACCTCACCAACGGTCCCGGAAAGTTGTGTGACGCCCTTGGCATCGTCGGCGCGATGAGCGCGAAGAGCCTGCAGCGCGGCCAGCTGGTGCTGAGAGCGGGCGTGCCCGTTCCGGACGAGTGCGTGCAGGTCACTTCACGCATTGGCATCACCCGCGCCGTCGACTGGCCGCTGCGCTGGATCGTGCGTGGCAACGCATACGTGTCACGCGGCAAGCCGAGTTGAATCGAGACAAAAAAACGGCGCCCTTCTGGGCGCCGTTTCCTGTCGTTGCGCGACTGCCCGGCTAGCGGGAGCCCGTTCCGCGGTCGATCGAGCTTCCAAAGTTGTAGCGGACACCGAGCTCGAAGAGCGAGATCACGCTTCTGACGAGGAACTCACTGCTCGACGGCAGCAGTGTCTCCTGGGCAAAGAGGGCAACGCGTCCGCGCTGCATCTGGAGACCGCCCATCGCTACCACCGCGCCACGACTGCGGCGATCATCGACCTTGAAGAAAAACGCCTCGTTGGGCGCCGAGTTGACGCTATCTCTCAGGATTCTCGCATCGCCGAAGGCGGAGATCGAGTAGCCGATGCCGCCATAAGGTGTCAGGGTCCCGAAGCGGGTCCCGAAGTGCCGCGGGTACGCCAGTGCTGCGACCGTTATCCGGCGCAGGTCGTTGACGCGCACGGTCCGCTCGCCGGTTTCCGACGCAAAGTCAAACACCTGGACGTCACGCTCGAAACCCGCCTGATCGTACGAGACGTACAGACCGCCCTTCGAGCGGGTGATGAACCAGTCCAGTCCGAATCCGGCAGTAGTGCTGCTTCCCCGGCCAGCGGTGGAAAATGTGTTGAAGCCGCTCTTCACACCCCAGAACCAGGAGTTCTCGAAAAGACGTGCTTCCTGTGCGCCGGCCGAGCCGGCAATTGTCACCGTAGCTGCAATTCCAACGACGAGTGCTTTGATTTTCTGCATGTAGGCGTCCTCTAGATTATGCCGAGCTTCTTGCCGACAGTCTTGAAGGCGGCGATCGCCTTGTCGAGATCGTCGCGTGAGTGGGCCGCGCTGAGCTGGCAGCGCACGCGCGCCTGGCCCTGGGGAACGACCGGAAAGCCGAACCCTGTCACAAAGACGCCTTCCCCGAGCAACATGTCACTCATTTGGATCGCCGTCGCCGTTTCCCCCACTATAATGGGCACAATCGGTGTTTCCCCCGGCAGCGGCTTGAACCCGGCTTCCGAGATTGCCTCCCTGAAGTAACGGGTATTCTCACGCAGCTTCGTCACGAGGTCCGGGTGGGCCTCGAGATGCTCGATGGCGCAGAGCGCGCTCGCCGCGACGGTCGGCGGCAATGCGTTTGAGAAGAGCTGTGGTCGCGACCGTTGCGTGAGCATGTCGCACAAGGCCTCCGGTCCGGCCACGAATCCGCCTGCCGCACCGCCCAGCGCCTTGCCGAGCGTCGACGTTATCACATCCACCTCCCCGAGCACCCCGAAATGCTCCGCCGTGCCGCGCCCTGTCCTGCCGAGCACACCCGTCCCGTGTGAATCGTCCATGACGACGATCGCATCGTACCGCCGGGCAAGCTCGAGGATTTCCGGCAGCCTGGCGATGCTTCCCTCCATCGAGAAGACGCCATCGGTCCAGATGATTCGGCGCCGCGCGGTCTTTGCGCCCTCGAGCTTCGCCTTCAGGTCGTCAAGATCCGAGTGCGCGTACACCGCCGTCGTGCACTTGGTGATCGCCTTTGCGAGCCTGATCGAATCGATGATCGACGCGTGGTTGAGCGCATCGGAAACCACGAAATCGTTCTGCTCGACGATCGAAGCGGTGAGGCCCTCGTTGGCGTTCCACGCAGACACGTAACTGAGCGAGGCGGGCGTGCCGACCAGACGCGCGATCGCCGTTTCCAGGTCGCGATGCACTGTGAACGTCCCGCAGATGAAGCGAACGCTGCCGGTACCGGCGCCGAACCGCTCCAGCCCCGCGATCCCCGCGTCCACAACCTCGCGCTCGTTGCTGAGCCCGAGGTAGTTGTTCGAGGAGAGGATGACGACTTCGCCGCGTCCTTCCATCTGCACACGCGCGCCCTGCGGCGAATCGAGGTAGTTGAGCCGCTTGTATACCCGGTCCGTCTTCAGCTTCTCGATCGCCTGCGTCAGCTCGGCGTCGAAGTTTGTGTTCAGTGCCACTCTCGCCTCTCGTTGTTGTGCGCCGAAAAACCGCTCAGGCGATCTCGAAGATAACCTTGCCCGCTTCGCCGGACTTGATCGCGGCGATCGCGGCATCCGCTTCCTCGAGAGGAAAACGGTGCGTGATGACCGGCGTCGGATCAAAGCTTCCCGAGCGGAGGAAGCGCGTCATCTGGTGCCAGGTGTCGTACATGCGCCTGCCAACCACGCCGTAGATCGTGAGACCCTTGAAGATCACTTCGGTCGCAAAATCGATCTCGATCGTTTTTGAAGGTATGCCGAGCATCTGCACCCGCCCGCCGACCCGCACCAGCGCGAACGCCTGGTGAACCGCCGACGGTACGCCGGACATCTCGAGCACGACATCGACGCCGAGGCCGTCAGTGGCGTCCTTCACCACCTTCTCCGCCTGTTCCGGCCGCACCGCATCGGTCGCACCCATCTGCCGCGCCAGGGCCAGCCTCGTCTCGTTCACATCGGTGGCGATGACGCGCGACGCTCCTGCAGCCCGGCAGATCCCGACCGCGAAAATTCCGATCGGGCCGCAGCCCGTTACCAGCACCGTCGCACCGGGAATGTCCGCCGTCAGCGCGGTGTGAAAGGCGTTTCCCATCGGGTCGTGGATGCCGCCGACGTCGAACGAGATCGCATCGTCCAGATGCCAGACGTTCGTCGCGGGCATCGCTATGTACTCGGCGAAGCAGCCGTCGCGGTCCACGCCGATGATGCGCGTGTACGGACATACGTGTGCGTTGCCGGTACGACAGAGGAGGCAGCGTCCGTCAACGATGTGACCCTCGGCGGTTACGCGGTCGCCTTCGCGCACATCCGTGACCAGCCGCCCCACCTGCGCGACCTCGCCGGCGAATTCATGGCCGACGGTAAACGGCGGCTTGCAACGGCCGCTCGCCCACGCATCCCAGTCATAAATGTGGACGTCGGTGCCGCAAACCCCGGCACGGCGAACGCGAATGAGCACCTCGTCCTCTCTGATCCCCGGTTGCGGAACATCCTTCAGCTCGAAGCCGGGACCGGCGGACTGCTTGACCAGCGCTTTCACTTACACCGACTCCGTTGAGAGAAATGGCACCCGCGCGCGACGAGTTTCTAACCTGCCATGTGTCGGCCCGATTCGGAAGAGACGAAGATGCACGGTCTCCGGTGCGCGCCGAAAAGCATTGCAGACAGATGACTTGCATTCTATATTCGCGGCGTTACGAAAGCACATGCGCATCGTCGCATGCACATCGTGACAGCGCGTGCCGGTCAGGACGCGATGCAGGATTCTCCGGTTCGCATCGGATCCGGCAGATAGCTTTACTTCATCGTGGAGAGACACAATGGCAGCAGCGAAGAAGAGTGCACGCAGAAAGAGCGCAGCCAAGAAGGGCGCCGCCACGCGCGCCCGTAAGGGTGCCGCTCGCAAGGCCTCGGCCCGCAAGGGTGTACGTACGCGCGCTCGCAAGGGCGCCGCTCGCAAAGCCTCGGCTCGCAAGGGCGCAGGAACGCGCGCTCGCAAGGGCGCCGCACGCAGGGCTTCGGCACGCAAGGGCGCAAAGAAGAGAAAGTAGCGTCGCTCAGATGGCATAACGGGAAAGCCGGCTGAGAAGCCGGCTTTTTTGTTTCCGCGTGCAGGCAGCGAGAGTCAGCGCGAATATCGCGCGGTCGCCAGCTCGGCAATGCGCCCGATCAGAGCCGCATACTCCATCCCGGACTTCTCCGCGGCCCGGGCAAACTCGCTCTTCTGCTCGAGATAGCAGTTGGGATTCGCCTCGATCACGTAAATCTCCTCCTTCGCCGTCACGCGCAGGTCGATGCGGGCGTAGTCCCTGAGACGAAGGGCGTGAAAGCTGTCGATCGCCACCTTGTTGATCTTCTCGATCAGGTCGTCCGACAGGTCCGTTGGAAACACTGACTCAGTCCCCTCGAACTCGGCGCCCTTTTCGTCGCCGTCGTCCCCCCACTTCGCCTCCCAGCTCGCGATCTTCGGCAGGTCCTTCGGATACTTCGAAAAATCGAGCTCGATTATCGGCAGCGCCATCGCCTTGCTGTTGCCGAGCACGCCAACGTAGAACTCCCGGCCATCGATGAACTCCTCGACAAGCACAGGCGACTGGTACTCTGTCTGGGTGCTCCCCATTACCTCGAGCAGCTCCTGGATGCTGTTCACGATCGACTTCTGCGTGATGCCGAGCGAAGCGTCTTCCTGGGGGGGCTTCACGAGCAGCGGGAATTTTATGTCACCGGCCCAGTCCACCTGCCCTCTGTACATCGTCGCGAACTTCGCGGTGAGAATGCTGTGGAAGGACAGCACCTTCTTGCTGAGCGTCTTGTCGCCGGCGAGCATCAGGCC
>JACCRL010000286.1 GCA_013813605.1 Gemmatimonadaceae bacterium | reverse complement strand
GAACATTGCGGCATCATCGTTGATATCTCCTGATGGCGACTATGATATCATGGTCCACCTGGGCGCAACACTCCCGTTAATCGCACTCCCGCGTCTTTGCCTGTTACAGCAACTGGCCCTATTTTCGGGAATGCCTCGTTCTCTTTTCAAACCCGCATTGAGTGCTGCCTGGCTTCGCTTCTTCGTCTCGTTCCTCGCGGTCACAGCGACGGGAGCGTCAGCCGCCGCACAGCGACCGGAGGCGAGCGGGGCAAGCGATTCGGTGACCCGGGCCGACTCACTCCGATACCGGTACACGGCCACGGCCCGCCTCGATTCACTCAAGGCGGAAGCTTCGCGAGAGGTGGACTCCCGCGCAAAGCAGATACAGGAGATGGTCGATCAGGTCTTTTCATACGGCGAGCTGGGATTTCAGGAAATCGAAACGTCGAAGTATCTGACGGGCCTGCTCGAGCAGAACGGATTTCGAGTCGAGCGCGGGGTGGCTGGCATTCCGACTGCATTCGTGGCACGCTGGGGATCGGGGAAGCCCGTCATCTCCCTCGGCTCGGACATCGATGGGATTCCCAAAGCCGGCCAGAGGCCCGGGACTGGATATAGGAATCCGATCCTCGCCGGCGCACCCGGCCATGGCGAAGGGCACAACTCCGGAATGCCGCTCAACATCGCGGCGGCGATCGTCGTCAAGAACATCATGCAGCGCGAAAAGCTGCCCGGCACTCTCGTCCTGTGGCCCGGAGTCGCCGAAGAGCTGATGGCGGGGAAGGCATTCCTCGTTCGCGCCGGCGTATTCAGGGACGTTGACATTACGCTCTTCACTCACGTGGACAACGACTTCAACGTGCAATGGGGACAATCCGCCAACAACGCGCTGGTGTCGGCGATTTTCAAGTTCGCGGGATCGAGCTCACACGCCGCCGGACAGCCGTGGAATGGGAAGAGCGCGCTCGACGCGGTGATGCTCATGGCGCAGGGCTGGGAGCTCAGGCGCGAACACATGCAGCTGGCGCAGCGGTCGCATTATGTGATCCCCGACGGCGGGGACCAGCCGAACGTAGTGCCGAGCACGGCGAGCATCTGGTTCTATTTCCGCGAGCGGGATCATCCACGCACGCTGGCGATGTTCGAGGCCGCGAAAAAAATGGCGCAGGGCGCGGCGATGATGACCGAGACCAGCGTCGACACCGTGATGATGGTGGGCTCCGGATGGAGCGCCCACTTCTCCCGACCGGTGGCGGAAGTGGTTTATCGGAACATGAAAAAGGTGGGGATGCCCGCATGGGACGCGAACGACCAGCTGCTCGCAAGGGGAATCCAGAAGCAGCTCAAGGTTGCGGACAGCGGACTCTCGGTGAGAGCACCGCGCCTGAGCGGGCCGGTGAACGAAGCTACCCGCACTGGTGGCGGTTCCGACGACATCGGCGATGTCAGCTGGAGCGTTCCGACGATCAATCTTCGCTACCCGTCCAACATTCCCGGACTGCCCGGCCACAACTGGGCGAATGCCATATCAATGGCGACGCCAATCGCGCACAAGGGGGTTGTCGCCGGGGCCAAGGTTCAGGCGATGACCATGCTCGACATCCTGCTGACTCCCCAGATCGTAGCCGACGCGTGGAATTATTTCAGCAACGAGCAGACAAAGACGGTGAAGTACGTCTCTTTTTTCGCGCCGACGGATATGCCGGCTACCTGGCTCAATGCCGACATCATGGCGGAGTTCCGGGCCGAGATGAAGAAGTATTACTACGATGCAAGGAAATACCCTACATACCTCGACCAGCTGGGCGTGAAGTATCCGGCGGTTCGATGACCACGAATTTTCTCCGGACCCGGGTAGGGGCGATGAAGGAGACAAAATCCGGTAGGGATTGCTGTGCCCGTGATTCGCGCCTGCCACGAGCTCGGCGTCAGGACTGTAGCCGTCTATAGTGAGGCCGAGTCACTTCAGGGGAAGCGGGACAGAAATCCCCCCAAGAAGCACGGGAATATTCCGCTTTAGCCTCTACTCGGGCTTCCAGCCCATGCAGATGGCAGCCAGTCGCGAGAGCAGACCTTGGTTCATTTCCCCTGAGTTGGCCCCGATCCCCCAGGTGTTGGACAGGACCACGATCACGAGATCGTCGTCGGGGTAGATCACGAGTCCCGACTGAAGCCCGGCGTTCGATCCACCGATGCTGAGCCGGCGATGGGCCGCCGAAGAATCGCTTACGAAAAGACCGTAGCTCATGTCGGCAGTGCCTTTTGCGAATTTCGTCCTCGTGTATAGC
>JACCRL010000280.1 GCA_013813605.1 Gemmatimonadaceae bacterium | reverse complement strand
ATGCGTTCCGACCGCGCAGCGAATACACCCCCCACGAGAACCCGGCCAGCGCCATCAGTGCGGCGCCGGCGAAGGAAGGAGCCTCGAGCCCGGGAAGAACGAGATATATGAGGCCGCCGAGGGCGAGACTGAGGCCGAGCCACTGCAACGGAGGCGGCCTCTCGCCGGACCAGAGCGCCGCCATCATCATCGTCAGCTGGACGCAGCCGAACAGGATCAGCGCGCCGGTCCCTGTGTTCAGCAGCGTGTAAGCGAATGAGAAGGGAACAGCATAGAGAAAGAGCATGCCCGCCGATAGCCACGACCCCTTTGCGGACGCCGGCCCTTTCTGCACAAAAGCGTTCACGAGAAGAAGCGTGACGGCGCCAGCGGTCAGCCGAATCGTGGAGAAGGTTGCCGCATCGATGGTAGCGTGGCGAAGTGCCATGCGGCAGAGAATCGAGTTCGCGGCGAAGGCAACGAGCGCGAGCGCCGTCCAGTAAATCGTCCGCAACGGCTTGAGCTCAGCCGGTCCGCTTTCGGAAGTCCCGTTCTTAACGGGCGGCGGAATAGCAGGCCCGGAGCTATTCGGTTTCAGACGACTTTGAACTCGAGGGTGACATCACGCGCACCGTCTTGATGTTCACGAACTCGCGAATGCCGAACTCTCCCAGCTCGCGGCCGTAGCCAGAGCTCTTTACTCCCCCGAACGGCAGGCGCGGATCGGACGCAACCATGCCGTTGATGAAAACCAGGCCAGCCTCGATCTCGCGAACGAAACGCTCCTGTTCGCTCTCGACAGTCGTCCACGCCGACGCGCCGAGCCCGAACACCGTTCCGTTGGCGACGCTGATCGCCTCCTCGATGTTCGTGACGCGAAACACCGATGCGACCGGACCGAACAGCTCCTGATCGTAGGCCGGAGCGTTGCCCGGGATATCGGCAAGGACTGTCGGCTCATAGTAGTTGCCCGTGCCTTCGATGCGTTTGCCGCCGGTGAGCAACTGCGCGCCCGCTGCCACACTCCGCTCGACCTGCTCCGCGAGCTCGTCGCGAATCGCCGCGGTCGCGAGGGGACCGAGCTCCGTCGCGCTCTGCATCGGGTCGCCAACCCTTAGTGCACTCACCCGCTCCACGAACGGTTTCAGAAACGCATCGTAAACTTCAGTGTGCACGATGAACCGCTTGGCCGCGATGCACGACTGGCCGTTGTTGATCATCCGCGCCGTCACCGCCGTTTTCACCGCTGATTCCATGTCCGCACTTGGCATCACGATGAACGGGTCACTTCCTCCGAGCTCGACGACGGACTTCTTGAGATTCTTACCCGCCGTCGCGGCGACTGAACGCCCAGCGCCCTCACTCCCCGTCAATGTCACGGCGGCAACGCGGCGGTCGGCGATGATTCCCTCCACCTCCTTCGCACCGATCAGCAGTGTCTGGAACACCCCTTCGGCGAATCCAGCGCGGCGCAGGATGTCCTCGATTGCGAGCGCGCAACGCGGCACGTTGGACGCGTGCTTTAGTATCCCCACGTTGCCCGCCATCAACGCCGGCGCCGCGAAGCGGAACACCTGCCAGAACGGGAAATTCCACGGCATCACCGCCAGCACCACGCCGAGCGGGTGGAACGCGATCCAGCTTTTCCCGTCGCCCGTCTCCACGTGCTCGTCCGCCAGCAACCGCTCTCCGTTGGCGGCGTAGTACCGGCACGCCGCCGCGCACTTTTCTGCCTCGCTGACGGCGGCGGCGATGGGCTTCCCCATCTCCAGCGTCATCATCCGCCCCAGCTCCTGACGCTCGCGCTCGAGAATGTCAGCCGCACGCGTCAGCCACTCCGCCCGCTCGCGGAACGATGTCCCGCGATGATAGACCGCTGCGCGCTGGGCCCGTCCCAGGCACTCTTCAATGCGATCCGCGCCGTGCGGCGCGAACTCTTCGAGCGTCTCGCCAGTCGCCGGGTTGATCGTCGCGATCGCCATGATGAGGACAGTATAACGGTATTTCTCGTCGTTACGGAGCCTGACGCAGCGCCGTCGCCGGCGTAATTTCCGGCAATGACGAAAGCACGCACTGATTTTCTTGCCTGCATCCTGTCGCTCGCCGCGTCGGTGGCTTGCAACGCCCAGTCGCCCGCGAGCAAGGCGGATTCGTTCACCACACCTCCGGCGCTCGCGCGAGAGCTGCGCGGTGTATGGGTCGCGTCGGTTTCCAACATCGACTGGCCGTCCAAGCCTGGACTCTCGACCGCGGACCAGCAGCGCGAGCTCCTCACGATTCTGGATCGCTGCGCCGAGCTAAAGCTGAACGCCGTGATACTGCAGGTGCGTCCGGGTGCCGACGCGCTCTATGCCTCCGAGCTGGAGCCGTGGTCGGAATACCTCACCGGAGCGATGGGGAAGGCGCCGGACCCGTATTACGATCCGCTCGAGTTCGCGGTGACCGAAGCCCACAAGCGCGGACTCGAGCTGCACGCATGGTTCAATCCATACCGGGCGCGGCATCCTTCGGCGCGCTCGCCGATCTCGTCCGGCCATCTCAGCGTCACACGCCCCGATCTCGTCAAAAAATACGGGACGCATCTCTGGATGGACCCGGGTGAGCCTGACGTCCGCGAGCACACGAGGCGTGTCATCCTCGACGTCGTGAAGCGGTACGACATCGATGCCGTTCACCTCGATGACTATTTCTACCCCTACAAGGAAAGGGACTCGGCCGGAAACACGATCGACTTTCCCGACGGGCGGAGCTGGGGCCGTTACGTCGCGTCGGGCGGAGCGCTCGTGCGCGACGATTGGAGGCGCAACAACGTCGACCAGCTCGTCCAGGAGCTCTACCGCGGCATCAGGGCGACGAAGCCGCACGTGAAGTTCGGCATCAG